>CAYUEH010000385.1:0-5693 GCA_964442465.1 uncultured Laspinema sp.
GTATTTCTCCCCTGACTCCGAGGAGACTCCCAACTTTTGAGCCGTTGAGCCATTGTCTTAGTCCTTACTCGGTACAATTTTCATCAACCTATTTCACCATTTTAGCTTGACTTTCCTGGGACTTGTCAAGTCCTCCGTCGAGAAAGAAAGTAGGGTGGGCAGTGCCCACCTTAATTGCGGTGGGCACTGCCCACCCTACAATTACTCTACAATTACTCTTGTCTGTTGTGGAAAATCGTGGCTTCTGGAGTTGGGTCCCAGTCCCTCGGGCAGAAAACCCCAAAAAATAGGGGGTCTCAGCCTTTGACTGAAACCCCCTATTTTGTGCTTCCGATATTAGAGAGTGGGCGAGGCGAGAGTCGAACTCGCACGACCGAAGCCGCCACATTTTGAGTGTGGTGCGTCTACCAATTTCGCCACTCGCCCTTTTTCTCGGTTTCACTACTATAACACATTTTTCCTTTTTGCAACAAAGTTTCATAATCTTTGCTGCTGGCCCAGCGATCAATCTCTCTAGCCCTGAGTACAGGCAGGGGATGGGTGAGTTGGCCGGTTTGGGCTTCCCTGAGCAGAAGGCCCAGTTCCGTACTGCTACTCTCATCATAAGCCCGGGCTTGGGCGAGAAAGGCATCCAAATTGAGTTGGGGAGCCAGAGTTGGGGAACCCCCGGCCAATTTCATCAGGACCGAACTGACGACTCGCGAGTCCTGAGTGGCTAATAATGCCGCGCGATCGCAGCTAAACTCGGCGCATCGGACCCACTGCAAAATTTGAGTTTGGAGGGTTTGGGCCAGTAAAGCCCCCACCGCAGACAGTTGTCCTGCCGCTAACATGATCAGATTCGCCAGAGTTAAATAAACTCCATGTTCGCATTTGAGATGCCCCAACTCATGTCCAATCACCGCCTGGATTTCTGCCGGTGTCAGCAGTTCGATCAGCGAGGTATGAATCACCACAAAGGGTTTTTTGCCCCGCATCGCGAAGGTATAAGCATTCGGCATCGGATGTTGACGAACATAGAGCTCTGGGGTCTCTAAATCCAAAACCTGGCAGGCTTCCTTGAGCAACTGATGCAACTCGGGTAACTGTTGCTCACTGACCAAAACGCTAGAAGCAATATTATCCAGGTAAAAAAATTGTTCTCCAATCGAACCGAGCAACTGGCGGACGATCAGGTCCAGTCCAGGGAGTTGCTTGAGGGATTGGGTTGCTTCTAGATCCAGAGGATGGCGAAAGCCATCTGCTTTGAGTCCGATCAGGGGTGTTTTTGGGAAAGCCATGCCAGTTTAGGGACTAAGGTCTGATGACAGAGAATTAAGAGGTTTTTTGGGAAGAAGAGACTTCCTGAAACCTCTTGCCCTTTCATTTTAGTGCGGATTGAGAAGATTGGATGGCGGTTGAAGTCGCTTCGCTTTCAGGAGGAGCGGGTTCTCGCTTAATCCGAACCCCGATCTGTTGGAGTTTGAGGTCGAGGTTTTCGTAGCCGCGATCGAGATGCTGCAACCCTTGAATGGTTGTTTTACCCTGAGCGGCTAAAGCGGCGATCGCCAAAGCTGCCGAGGCGCGAAGGTCTGTTGCCATCACCGGAGCACCGGTCAGGGTCGGTACCCCGCGCACGATCGCCGTATTGCCTTTGACGCGAATATCTGCTCCCATGCGATTTAACTCAGCCACATGGCGTAGGCGATTTTCAAAGACAGTTTCGGTAATCAGGCTATCCCCATTACTCACGGTCAGCAAGGCCATAAACTGAGCCTGCATATCCGTGGGAAACCCAGGATAGGGCAAGGTTTCGATATCCGTTGCCTGAATAATATCCGGTCCAATCACTCGGAGGCGATCGGGGCCTTCCATAATGATTTGCGCGCCAGTTTGCCGCAGTTTGGAAATCACCGGAGTCAGATGGTCACTGATGACGGGATAAAGACTGATATCCGAGCGAGAAATTGCCCCAGCGACTAAGAAGGTTCCGGCTTCAATGCGATCGGGAATGATCGGATAGTCTGCCGTATGCAGCCGAGGAACCCCTTCAATCACAATGGTTTTTGTCCCCGCACCGCGAATTTTTGCCCCTAAAGCGTTACAGAAGTTCGCCAAATCAATGACTTCTGGCTCTTGGGCGACATTATCCAGGATGGTTTCTCCATCAGCGAGGGTCGCCGCCATCATCAGGGTTTCAGTGGCACCGACGCTGGGATAGTCGAGGTAAAATTTAGCGCCTTTTAAGCGGCGATCGCGTCCAGGCACGGACGCATGAACCATACCATGTTCAATATAGACATTAGCGCCCAGGGCTTGCAGTCCACGAACGTGGATATCCACGGGTCTGGCCCCGATCGCACAGCCCCCGGGAAGGGGAACATGAGCTTCTCCTAATCGGGCCAAGATGGGTCCAATGGCAAAGAAACTCGCCCGCAGTTGGCTGACTAATTCATAAGGGGCTTCCGAAGTCGTGATATCCCGAGCATTGATATCCAGGACATCGCCGTTCCATTGGAGATCGACGCCAAGGGCCGAAAGGACTTGACCCATGCGAATCGCATCGACCAGGGATGGCACGTTGCGCAACCGACAGGGCTCTGGACAGAGCAGGGTCCCTGCCATGATCACTAAGGCGGCATTTTTGGCCCCGCTAATTTTGACTTGTCCTTGCAGGGGATGGCCTCCCCAAATGTGCAGGACCGAGGGATCAGCTTCGTGAGAGTTGGTGATGTTGAGCGAACCGAGAGAGGCAGTAATAGGTTTATCCTCCAAAATCAGTGGATGTGGTACACCTTTCGATTTGGTTTTGATTCTACCGGAAATATTTTAGATGTCCAGATTTATACCTAAAAAAATCAATTTGGGTAACCCCTGATACACATAAAATCTGACCGGGAGCGCTGTTGTATCCAGGGATGCGGATTTCACGGCGAGGCCCTCCTCTAGGTCCGCATCCTTGGGGCAAATCATTCAATCCGGTGTCTTAGGGTGTACCTTAACTGAACATTCCTCAAAAGTGTAGTGGGTAGAGGTCGGAATTGGGAAAAAAGTTTTTTGAATTGACCCCTTGACATCCATGAGGACTTGAGGCATTATGGTAAATCGGAGTGCAAAACTGCATTTTCGCGGAACTGGCGGAATTGGTAGACGCGCTAGATTCAGGTTCTAGTGTCCGCAAGGACTTCCGGGTTCAAGTCCCGGGTTCCGCATCTACAATCTATTACATACCTCAATGTTGACGAGCCTTCAGAATCCTCTGGTCAAGCAGATGCGGAAGTTGCACGGGGCAAAGGAGCGCGATCGCCAGCAACTATTTTTGTTGGAAGGGACGCACCTATTGGAGGAAGCCTGTGGGGTGGATTATCCCCTGGAGGTGGTCTGTTTTACCCCGGAGTGGCAAGCTCGCTATCCTGAATTATCGGAAACCGTGACCCAGCGATCGCCCCGGTGTGAACTCGTCAATGAAGCAGTCCTCAAAGCAGTCGCGACGACGGTTCAACCCGATGGCGTCGTCGCAGTTGCCAAACGGCGCGAGTCGGCAGTCCCCTCGATTCCCCAGTCCGGATTGACCCTCGCCTTGGAAACCCTCCAAGACCCCGGTAATCTCGGCACCCTGATTAGAACCGCTGCCGCCACCGGAACTCAAGGCATTTGGCTGAGTGCTGATAGTGTTGATGCAGCCTCTCCCAAAGTATTACGCGCCTCTGCCGGACAATGGTTTCGCTTGCCGGTTGCCGTCAGTGCGGACTTAAAGCAGGATGTCATCCGCGCACAACAACAAGGGGTGCAGGTCATTTCTACCACCGCCGATGCACCCCTAACTTACTGGGAAATTGATTATCAGCAACCCACTATAGTCTTACTCGGCAATGAAGGCGCAGGATTATCCGCCGACTTACTCTCTACCTCCGATTATCAAGTTCGGATTCCCTTGCAGTCTGGGGTCGAATCTTTAAATGTGGCGATCGCCGCCGCCTTAATTTTATATGAAGCGCTTCGTCAAACCAGCCATTCGTCCCCGGTTTCTTAAACTGAGGCGATCGGACTCAACACCCTAACGGGATTAATCTTCAGCTTCAGGTTTGTGCAGTTCTTTAAAAAATTCATCAATATCAGCCACTGCCTCTTCCAGATCATGGAGGGTAAAAGTCGCCTTCTCTTCTTCTGCCGTCTTAATCGCTTGTCGTTCAGCTTCGCGAGCAGATGCAGCCTTCTGGTCCTCCACCAATTGCAAACGCTCTTGCAATGCATTGAGAGAATCTAAAAATGCCTTCTCCGCTGCCTCCCGGTCTTCGTGCTGATGGTTACTCATAACAAATCGACTCCCATTTCAATATGCACCACCCCGATTCCCTCCGATTCCGGAGACTGGGACGAGTACAAATACTATGCCCTCGGTTGTACAGTGCAGATGCATCCCTAACGCCCTAGAGCATCGGTACAGTCTTAGAAAACAACAGACAAGAACCCGGGTTTCTGGCCCTAAATTGTTGCTCTGATGTAGAGATTTTCTAAAAAACCTGGATTCTAACCTCTACTGTACCGGCACTCTCCTAGGGTTGGGCAGCTTGTTTTACCCCAAAGTAAGGGAATTTTACCCAACCCATCTTCTCAACCCTGATCTAATGATCTCAAGTGGGTTCGATTCCGTTCCCCCAATCAAGCTGAGTTTATCCCCTTTTGAGAAAACTGGCTATTTTGTTCAGGTGACATACAAGTTGGCCACCCATTCCCCATAGCCGTTATAAGGAAGAGTAGGCTGACGTTCCCAGGATAAAGCCGGTCCGTCGCCCACAATCCGTTCCGTTTCCTGGGACCAACGCGGATGAGGCTTAGTCGGATTGACATTCGCCTCAAAATCGTACTCGCTCGGCACTAAAGTATTCCAATAAGTTGCCGGTTGTTCGGCTAGAAATTCGATTTTAACAATAGATTTAGCTCCCTTAAACCCGTATTTCCACGGGATTACCATCCGCAGGGGTGCGCCATGTTGTTTGGGAAGGGTCCGACCGTAAATTCCCGTAGCAAAAAAGGCTAGTTCATTAGCCATTTCTTCAATGCGCAAACTTTCGGTGTAAGGCCAAGGCAAGGTTCCTAAATGAAATCCAGGACCCGGCGTAATTTCTGGATCATAAAATGAGGTAAATCGCACAAATTTAGCGGCACTGGTGGGTTCCACGGCTTCGATGAGGCGTTTCATGGGGAATCCAATCCAGGGAACAACCATTGCCCAAGCTTCTACACATCGGAAGCGATAGATGCGTTCTTCTAAGGGAAATTGGGTCTGAATTTCATCAATATCATAAATCCGGGGATTTTTCACCAGTCCACCGATTTCAATTTTCCAGTCTTCCGTGGGCAAACTTTGGGCGGATTTCCAAATTGATTTGGTGCCGCCAAATTCATAAAAGTTATTGTAACGAGAGGCAAAGGATTGTTCTGTGATGGCCCGATCGCCTTCTATGAAATTGGGGTTGCGCGGAATATTGGCTAGGGGAGTGGTATTTTGGATCAGTTCGCTCAGGGAATCGGAGTTGGTTTTACTGTTACAGCCAGCGATGGGTAAAACGGTCGCCCCAATCCCAGCAGCGATGGCGGTCTTCAAAAAGCGCCGACGGGACAAAAAGGCTGTTTCTGGCGTGGTTTGATGTTCGGGAATTTCCCAGGATTTGAGGATGCGGATGAGAACCATGATTGATAAAAGTGGCAGT
>CAYUEH010000386.1:0-5689 GCA_964442465.1 uncultured Laspinema sp.
TGCCCACCCTACTATTTTAGGGAGATTTGCGATCGCCAGCCTGAAATTGCCAGACCCTGGGTTAAACCCGATGGGATATAATTGGGAGTAGTGAAACCCTAGAGAAGGCAATAGCGCGATCGCACCCTTGCTCCTTTCCTCCGCGATGTCACCCTACCCCGGAAATTGAATATGGATGCATCAAATTTAGCCCTCAAACAATTATGCAGACATTTGGCCGGTTATCAATGCGAATTGTCCGAAATCAACAACTCCTTACTAATTGGTTCAATCCAGAATGGATTACTGGAACTGGATTATTATGTCGATGTCGATGATGAATTCTATCAAGAAATCCTCGAACTCCTCGCCTTTGCCGACTTTGCCCCCTTTCTAGGAGTCTTGCGCCTATCTGCCCCAGATGAAGGCATCAACGGAACGCGATCGTGGAAATTAGAACCCTTAACCCAAGGAGAAGGAACCTATCAAAACCTCAGACATTTAGACATCCAAGACACCCAACCCCACCACCATAATCGCACCATTCTAGGCGACTTCGCCGAAGATGGCATCGTCGCGCGACTCCTGGATAAAATGCCCAATTTAGAACAACTCTCCATTCCCTCCGCCCCCAGTCCCGCCTTCTTTAACCGCCCCCCTCACCCATTAAAACACCTCACCCTCCAAACCGGCTACGACACCCAAAATTTTATTTTAAACTTAGCCCAATCCACCTGCTTTAGTCAACTAAAAACCCTAGACTTCACCGACTATGCCGAAACCTATATCCAAAATCACGAACAACGAAAAACCCCTAAATCCGATTATTTCCATCTCTTTAACTCCACCGCCCTCCCCCATTTAGAAACCCTAACCCTAAGACATTCTCTTTTAACAGAAAAAGACACAGCAGAATTAAAGAAAACCCCATTAGGAAGCCAACTAGACCTCCTAAAAATTCTCCCCAGTTCGTAGTAACGACTTCAGTCGTTATCTTCCAATCCTCCGCGAAATCCCCTTCTGTGAAAATCCGTGAAATCAGTGGTTAAATGTATCCACCCCATTTATGGGTTGGAATACCCTAAAATCAATCTCACCTCTCTTGTTTTCACCATTGATTTCAATCGAAATGATAAAGCGTCCCCTTCCTCACATTAAAAACCCGAGGTTAATAACCTGTAATCTCCAATAATTGTTGACAAAACCCACATTCCATGATACCAACTTACCCCGCAAAACAAAAATCCCAACCCACTTCCCCGGAAAAAGGAGATATTTGCAGAAATCGACAATTATGATTGCCTTGTAGAGACGTCCTTTCTATGATTAGGGAAATCCCGTGCAGTTAGTGTGAGGAAATAATCGTGAACCTGGAATATCCCGAAGATCTCAAATACCTTGATAGCCATGAGTACGTCCGCCTAGATGGGGAAATTGCTACCATAGGGATCAGTGCCTTTGCCCTGGATCAACTCGGGGACATCGTGTTTGTGGAACTGCCCGATATTAGCGAAGCCCTAGAAAAAGGCTCGACTTTTGGTACCATTGAGTCAGTTAAGGCAGTAGAAGACCTCTATGCCCCTATCTCCGGGACGATTGTCGAACGGAACAATGAAGTGATTGAAGCCCCAGAACTGATTGGAGACGACCCCTACGGTGAAGGTTGGTTGCTGAAGGTGCGTGTTAATGACCCGGATGAACTTGATGATGCGATGTCAGCGAATGAATATCGCGCCCAAGTTGAAGGAGAATAGTTTCGGGTTTGCCGACTCCCGTCTGAATAGCTAATATCAGCCCCCATCCGGAACCGATCGCAGAAATTTTCAGAGTAATCATGCTTCCGGTGATGTTGTAGGGGCGCACCACAGTGCGCCCTCCCTGTTAACCCCTCTCCCCGATTCCCCAACTCATGCTAAATTTCCAGACAACCGTGAACGACACAGATTTAGTCAGACAGTCTCCGCCTACTGCCGAATCTCAAGGGATAATCACCCCCGATGCCTTTGTCAACCGACACAATGGACCCTCCTCCGATGAAATTGAGCAAATGCTGCAAGAAGTCGGGTTTTCCAGTCTGGATTCCCTGATTGAATCTACGATTCCCAGTCGGATTCGCCGCGATACCCCCCTGAACCTCCCCCAACCCCTCAGCGAAACCGCCGCATTAACCTATCTCAAACAAATCGCCTCCCAGAATCAACTATTCCGGTCCTTTATTGGCATGGGATACCATGACTGCATCACCCCGCCCGTGATTCAGCGAAATATCCTAGAAAATCCCGGGTGGTACACGGCATACACTCCCTATCAGGCAGAAATTGCCCAAGGACGATTGGAGGCCCTGCTGAATTTCCAGACGATGATTGTGGATTTGACGGGGTTGGAAATTGCCAATGCTTCCCTGTTGGATGAGGCGACGGCAGCAGCGGAAGCGATGACTCTGAGTTATGGGTTTTGTAAAACCAAGGCGAATGCCTATTTTGTCAGTGAGGATTGTCATCCCCAAACCATTGAAGTGGTCCAAACTCGCGCTAGACCCCTAGGGATTGAGGTGATTGTCGGCAATCCCAGACAATTCACGTTCGATCGCCCGGTGTTTGGAGTGTTGTTACAATATCCGGCAACCGATGGCGCGGTTTATGACTATCGGGAATTTGTGGAACAAGCGCATACTGCTGGCGCAGTTGTCACCGTTGCAGCAGATATTTTGAGTCTGGCATTACTCACCCCTCCCGGTGAATTTGGGGCGGATATTGCCGTGGGAAGTACCCAACGGTTTGGAGTCCCCTTGGGTTATGGGGGACCACACGCCGCCTATTTTGCCACTCGGGATGAATATAAACGGCAGATTCCGGGACGAATTGTGGGAGTATCTAAAGATGTCAATGGCGATCGCGCCTTACGCTTGGCCCTACAAACCCGCGAACAGCATATCCGTCGAGAAAAAGCGACCAGCAATATTTGCACCGCCCAAGTCTTATTAGCGGTGATTGCCTCCATGTATGCCGTGTATCACGGTCCCGGAGGAATTAAACGAATCGCCGAAACCGTCCATCATCTCACCGTAATTCTAGCTGCCGGATTAACCCGTCTGGGATACCATCTCGGTTCTGAACCCTTTTTCGATACCTTGCGGGTGGAGTTGGGGACAAAATCCCAGTCAGAACTTCTTGCAGCAGCAGCGAATCATCAGATTAATCTCCGGGTTTTGGATGAAACCACCCTGGGGATTAGTTTAGATGAAACAACGACCCTGGAAGACTTACAGAATCTCTGGCAAATTTTCGCCAGTGGGGAACCGTTGCCGTTTACGGTGGAACAATTGGCAACCGAGGTGAATAGTCGCTTTGACTCGACCTTGGCGCGAACCAGTAGCTATCTCACTCACCCGGTGTTTAATCGCTATCACTCAGAAACGGAACTGTTGCGCTATCTGCATCGCTTGGAATCCAAGGATTTATCTCTGACAACTTCGATGATTCCTTTGGGTTCCTGTACCATGAAGCTGAATGCCACAGCAGAGATGATTCCAGTCACTTGGCCGGAATTTGGGAAGATTCACCCGTTTGCACCGACTGCCCAAACCCAGGGATATCAACTATTATTCCAGCAGTTGGAGGCAGGATTAGCGGAAATTACGGGGTTTGCCGGGATTTCTCTGCAACCGAATGCTGGTTCTCAGGGGGAATATGCGGGATTGTTGGTGATTCGGCAGTATCACGAACATCGCGGGGAGTCGCATCGGAATGTCTGTTTGATTCCGACTTCGGCACATGGGACGAATCCGGCAAGTGCGGTGATGTGCGGGATGAAGGTGGTGCCGATCGCCTGTGATGAGAATGGAAATATTAATGTTGAGGACCTGAAGGCGAAGGCGCAGAAGCATTCTGAGAACTTGGCGGCGTTGATGGTGACTTATCCTTCGACTCATGGGGTATTTGAGGTGGGGATTAAGGACCTGTGCCAGGTTATCCATGATTGTGGCGGTCAGGTGTATATGGATGGGGCGAATATGAATGCCCAAGTGGGGTTATGCCGTCCTGGGGATTTTGGGGCGGATGTCTGTCACTTGAATTTACATAAAACCTTCTGTATTCCGCATGGGGGCGGTGGTCCGGGGATGGGGCCGATTGGGGTGATGCCCCATTTGGTGCCGTTTTTACCGGGACATTCTGTGGTGAAGGTGGGGAGTGATGAGGCGATCGGGGCGGTTTCGGCGGCCCCTTGGGGAAGTGCGAGTATTCTGCCGATTTCCTGGATGTATATGGCAATGATGGGGGCATCGGGATTGAAGGCGGCGACTCAGGTGGCGATTTTGAATGCGAATTATATTGCCAAGCGGTTAGACCCGTTTTATCCGGTGTTGTATAAGGGGAAAACGGGGTTGGTGGCCCATGAGTGTATTTTGGATTTGCGATCGCTGAAAAAATCCGCAGGAATTGAGGTGGAGGATATTGCCAAACGGTTGATGGATTATGGGTTTCATGCGCCGACGGTTTCTTGGCCGGTGGCGGGGACGATGATGGTGGAACCGACGGAAAGTGAGTCTAAGGAGGAGTTGGACCGCTTCTGTGAGGCGATGATGGCGATTCGGGAGGAGATTCGGGAGATTGAGATGGGGACGATGGATCGGGAGAATAATCCGTTGAAGAATGCGCCGCATCCGGCAATGGTGGCGATCGCCACGGAGTGGAATCATCCTTATAGTCGGGAACAGGCGGTATTTCCGGCCCATTGGACGCGAGAACACAAGTTTTGGCCCTCGGTGGGACGGATTGATAATGCCTATGGCGATCGCAATTTAGTCTGTGCTTGTTTACCGATGGAATCCTATTCTCAGGAGTAATTTTAGGGGATTGGGAATTTAGGGAAAGAAAGGGTGCGATCGCGCCCTTTCTCTGATCGAGAATTTTCTCTGATGAGGATTTAAACGATCTGGAAAAAGCGGGCATTTTTTACCCGGAATTTTCTCTGAGGGAGATTTAAATCTGGGTCAATTTGAGTGATTTTAAAGAGGGGTATTCACCAGGGAGTCAGGGGCGATCGCCTCGGGATAACGATACCGAATAAGGTTTCTAATCCACTGACTACACAATACCCTACAACCCTGACTACAGAAGGCGAGTATTTTTCTCAACGGTTAGACTGGGCGATTTTAGGGCAGTCGGGAATGAATCAAACCCATTCTCCTTCGGAACTCAAACCGGAACCTTCCCCATTTTTCCCCGGTACCCGGAAAATAGGGAACCCATCCCCCAAGGGAGACGTCTCAATTTCAGAGTGACTAAAAATCCGACCTCAGCCCTTACTCTAGTTATCGCCCTTATTAAATGTACTTATTTCCAGTCGAAAATGACTCCCTGATTCCACCGATTATCGAGTCCTGCCCTCATCGAGAAAGAATCGGGTTTTATGCAATTGTCACTTGATGAGAGGGACTTAAGTGAACTTCACTTCCAGGGTAGTTAAGAGATTCAATCAATTAAAAAATTAAAGAAAGATTAAACCGGATTGAAACTGACTAGCCCTTTCAATTTTATGTCTGCCCGGAACTTTACTAGAAAGATAAAAAAATCTTCCATGACATCCATTACTCTATTGAGGTTCCCGATTTGATTGTTTTTTTAACCGGCTAATTTTTCACAAGAAAGAAAATTTTATAAATTGCGAGTTTTTACTGAAATCACTCAATTACTTAAAGGTAATCTTT
>CAYUEH010000387.1:0-5687 GCA_964442465.1 uncultured Laspinema sp.
TAGTATCATCCCACCCCGGGGTGATAAAATTTGCCTATGTTATTGCTTAATAACTGTAAAGTGATTTAAATAAAATGAGCCGAAGGGGCAGAATTAAACAAAAAACTCCCCAGGACGAGGGGGAGCGCAAAACCACCCAGTTTGAAATTTATAGAGCTTCAAACAGCTCCCCTTATTCACAATTAATGTAGGTCTTCACCAGAACTCATGATTCTTGGGTTTAAATTTCAGTTTGAATCAGAGTTTGCGGCTTTTTTTTTCCATATTTAAGGATTCCAAATCCGATCAGGAACAGCGCTGTAGTAGCGGTAGGTTCCGGAACCTGTCTGGGACGTTCTGAGGGGATGCCGATATTAATCGTACCCCGACCGGTGCCGCTGTCCCCGGCAAAGGTCTGGCCGTCAATGCTTTGGTAGCGAACCCCAAAGTTGTTCAGGGCAAAGGTTTCGACTTCACCAGAGAAGGCTAGAGTGGCCTGGAATCTTCCGGTATTCCCTGTGGTGACGCCGCCACCATTGCCTTCACCTTTGCCACCCTGACAGGTATTGCCATTGGTAAGGCAGACATCAATGTCTCCAAACTTATTGGGAAATTTTCCACTGAGGTCATTGGTAAATAAGCCGTCAACTCGGGTGTTACCGGAACCTGAGTCATCCCCGATGCCTAGGAGAGTCATCCCTGAACCGAGATTGGTGCCGTCGAAATTCCAAACATCAAATCCTAGCGCTGAGGTGCGAGAGGTGATGTCATGGCTGGAATTGTTCGTGAGGAACACATCAAACATCGCTTCGGTGTAGCCGCGACGACTGTTAAACCCAAGGAATTCAAAAATCGCTTGGGATGAGAGTCCCGTGACGTCTTTTTCATCGATGCTTCCGTCAAAGTTAAGGGTGAACTTTTCGCCAACATCGCTCTGAGAAATACCAACTGCGGTCCCCCCATCGAAGAAAGAAAACGCTGAGGCAGATGCGGCGACAGTCAAGGAGTAAACCCCTACGGAGCCAATGACTGATAGTCCTAAAGTAAGTGGTTTGAGTAATCTAAACATATCTTTTTCCTGAATGCTACCAGCATAATGGGTGAAATCGAACCGACGGTTGCACTCTTGCTTGACTGTTCTAGTCAGCATATTTATGCCACCCTATTAGGCAATTGCACTAAGCGACGGAATTGGGTAATCCCTAGACCTCTGGAAACAGTAGGCCAAACTCCCATTTTGCGGAGCGATCGCCGGTACTCCATTCAACTCTATCCATACAGACCCCAGTCTGTCCATAGTTTTCTCCTCGCTTTGTAAAATCTTTATATAAATAGACTTAATGGTAGAATTTCCAGAGAGTTTGCCTCGGCACCAATACAAAGTTTTGATAAAGTACGAGATTGTACGGATCAACAAGTCCTCAATTAATGGATTGCGGACTTGTTGACTAAGAGTGTTTAACCTATTCTTCCCTCATGGGACAGGGAATGTCGTCAGCAAAATCGCGTAACTTGGGCAAAGCGGAATAAAGAGATTACTGAGGGGCAACTGCATAATCGATGAGTTGAGCCAGTCGTTGGCGCAGGGTCTCCAGTCCAAAACGCTGGCTGGCACTGATAAAGACAGCCAGGGGAAACTCTTCCTTGGCGATCGCCAGGGTCTCTCCATCCACCGCATCAATCTTATTAAAAGCAACCAGGGCGGGTCCTGGGGTCACCGGCATTTCCCCCAAAATTTTCATCACGGATCGAATCTGACTTTGCCATGCCGGATGGGATAAATCCACAACGTGCAGCAAGGCATCCGCTTCAGTAACTTCTTCTAAGGTGGCGCGGAAGGCATCTAACAAGGAGGGGGGCAGTTCGTGAATGAATCCTACGGTATCGGTGACAACAATAGTCTGGTTACTGCCGAGCACCGTGGGAATCACTAACCGCCTGGTGGTGGGGTCCAAGGTGGCAAATAGTTGATCTGCCGTATAAATTTCCGCATTGGTCAAGGCATTGAGTAGAGTAGATTTACCGGCATTGGTGTAACCGACGATCGCCACGGAAGGGACATCTTGATGTTGCCGTCGCAGGCGCATCCGCGATCGATGAGCTTGCAAGTCGTTGACTTCCTGTTGCAGACGGGCAATTCGCCGTTGAATGGCGCGGCGTTCGGTTTCCAGTTTGGTTTCTCCAGGGCCTCGGGTCCCAATTCCCCCCCCTAAGCGGGACATCGCTTGACCCCGACCCGTGAGACGGGGGAGCATATATTCCAGTTGGGCGAGTTCGACTTGGAGTTTACCGGCCCCAGATTGGGCCCGTTGGGCAAAGATATCCAGAATCACCTCAGTGCGATCGACCACCCGGACGCCGATTTGGACTTCCAGATTGCGGACTTGTGCCGGAGAGAGTTCGCGATCGAAGACAATCAGATTGCTGCCGAGGGTTTGTGCAGTAAGGGCAATTTCTTCCACCTTACCCTTTCCGACCACGGTTTGGGGATGGAGACGGGGACGTTTCTGGCGCAGGGTTTGCAGGACGGTTCCTCCGGCAGTATCGACGAGACGGGCGAGTTCCGTGAGTCCATCTTCAAATTGCTCCTCTTTGAGATTATGGGTCATTACCCCGACTAAGAGGGCGCGATCGTGGTCCGCATCCACATCCCGGGCGATAAATTCGCGCTGGAACTCCGCTTCTAGGCCCTCGACGAGTTCTAGGAAGTCCTGTAGGGAGAGAGCATCCAGACTCATGGGGGGGGAAACGGTCCAGGAGGCGATCGCCCCATCGCCCTCACCCTCTTCCAGTCCCGTTTGGGGAATCAAATGTGATAAATAGGCTTGACTCACATAACCCGTGGCCCCACCGCCACGCCGTTCAAACCCCTCCCCGGTTAAATTCAATACGACTAACGCATCCAAGCGTTGAATCGCCATTGCTGTTAGAGAAGACTCACTCGGACCCTCCCCCTTGAACTGAGTCGTAAGACAGCGAATCCCACTCAGACGCCCCTCCCCATAGCGGGGTAATTCCATTGCTGGGATTTGGGTTTGACGCGGTGAACCCACCCCCACCCGGATCACCTGACCCCGACGATTGATGTAAACACAAACCGAATCCTTAATTTCGGTACTAATCGCCGCCAGACGCTGGGCAAATTCCGAGGTGGTAATCGCATCCACGGGGAGTTTTTGGTGGTACAGGCGGTTAAGTTGCTTAAGCTGACTGGATTTGAGTCCTTGTAGCTGTCCGTATATCGTTTCGATAGGCGTATTGACCAGGAGACTGGCCCTCCGAACTCTTTAATCTCTTTATTTTATCGTGAGTTAAAGGGATGTTAGGGAGTTTAGCGGGGTTAAAGGGCACTGGATGATTGAAGGGGGGAATGGAGGCATTAGGGATGGAAAGAAAGGCGAGGCGAGAGGAGTATGAATATCAATAGAGTGTCAGGATATGAGGGACATGATTGCTTTTGTGCGTTAACTCCCACCTTCAGCGATCGCCGCTTCAAATTCGGCCAATGCCTCAGAGGTCCCCACTTGCCAAGCGCGTTCGACTACCCTGGGAATAATTTGCGCGATCGCCTGTTCCGGAAAAAGAGGACTACTCTGTGCCGTGACATACTCTCCATCTTGTAACAAATAAATGGTTAGTTTGGACCGATTATACACCCAAACTTCTGGGCATTCAATCGCTTTATAGGCTTCAATGGTGGTTTTAGAAGTGACATCGGTTTCTATTGCCAAATCCGGCGGTGGATCATCCGGTTCCAGGCGGCGACGTCCAATCATCCGTTGACAGTTCTGGATATAAAAACTAGCATCCGGTTCAATTCCTGCCATTCCTTCTCGTTTAAATGTGGTCGATCCAAAGGGTTCGTATCTAATGCCTTTTGCCTTTAGCAAAAATTTGACCATATCAGAAATTAAATCCCTCGGTATTTCATGTTCGGGTAAGGGAACTTTAATTTGTAAAGTGTTGTGACTGTAGGCAATGCGGGAAGAGCGGTTTTCCCCCAGTTCTTCTAATAAAGTCTCAAATTCCTGCCAACTGATGTTGGAAATGGTAACGGTGCTGCCGGGTTCGAGCTTTATTTCACTAACGGGTTTAACAATGCTGGCGATCGGGGTCATAATAAAAAGCAGTAAATTGTTATCGGATTCCCATCTATTCTAACAGCCAGCCAAATATTTCTGCCACCGTTAACCGCAGCTCGCTGGCAAAGCCAGGGACAGGAATTTGCTGTTCAGGTTCATCAAAAAATTTTGTTTTTTGGTCAGGATAGTACACAAAAATAGTCTGTTCGGTGGGGTCAATCAGCCAACCCGTATGAGTCCCATGTTCGAGAGCGTGTAGAATTTGTTTTGTTACTTTTGTAACTCGTTGTTCCGGAGAAAGTATTTCTATCATCCAATCAGGGGAGTCGTTAAACACATTGGCTACTCTGCCATTTTCTGTCCTGGGGATTCTCTCCCAAGTAAAGACGGCGATATCGGGTACAATGGTTCGTCCATCAAAGATACAGCGCAGTTCTGGGAAAGCTCGGGCTATTTTTTGCGGCTTAACAACGGCAGTAATTGCGATAATTAGTTCAGCTTGAATTGTGCTATGTTCTCCTTGTGGCATTGGCTTTTGAATGATTTCGCCTTCAATATATTCACTGGCGGGTTTGGTTTCGGGGAGTTTGAGAAACTCTTCTAAGGTTAAAGATTTGGATGAGGTTTGGACCATCTTAGGGGTTCTCCAAATTTATAAAATGATAAGATTTTTCATGAAATTACTATTTATTCTAACAGCCAGCCAAATATCTTTGCTACCGTTAGCCGCAACTCGCTCGCAAAGGCAGGAACAAGAATTTCCTGTTCAGGTTCGTCAAAGGCTTCGGTTTGTTGCTGAGGCTGATACACAAAAATAGTCTTTTCTTGAGGGTCAATTAACCAACCCATTTGAGTCCCATTTTTGAGAGCGTGCAGAATTTTTTTTGTAACTTTGGTTTGACTCTGTTCCGGCGATAAAATCTCTATAAGCCAGTCTGGTGCTGATGGAAAAATATTAGCAATTTCGCCATTTTCATCCCGGGGATTTCTTTCCCAGACAAAGACTGATACATCAGGGACAATGGATTGTCCAGCAAAACTGCATCTCAATTCAGAAAAAGCTCGGGCAATTTTAGGACCTCTGAGAGTGGTATTGACTGTAGCTGACAATTCAGTTTGAATTGAACTATGTTTTCCTTTCGGCATTGGCTTTTGAATGATGTCGCCTTCAATATATTCACTGGCGGGTTTGGTTTCGGGGAGTTTGAGAAATTCTGCTAAGGTTAAAGATTTGGATGGGGTTTGGACCATGTTGGGGAACCTCCAAAATGAGTGGGTTTGGGTGGGCGATCGCCTCTTTCAAATTCCCCCTATTATAGCGCTCAATCCTAGAACACATTCCGTTTTCCGGTAAAAGAAACCGGGTTTCTGAGCAAGGTTAAGGTTTTCTCCCTAATCGTTGTTCAGAAACCCGGTTTCTAATCTTCTGCTAAATTCGGACTAGACTTTCAGATTTTCTGTAATCCGTTGCATCGCTTCCTCCACATTTTCTCGACTATTAAACGCAGAAATGCGGAAGTATCCTTCCCCAGCAGCACCAAATCCAGAACCCGGAGTTCCGACTACATTCACCACTTGCAGCAATTTATCAAAGAAATCCCAACTGGATAATCCATTGGGGGTTTT
>CAYUEH010000388.1:0-5662 GCA_964442465.1 uncultured Laspinema sp.
GGCGGCGAGTTCCTGTAACTCCCCCGCTATTTCCTCCCGCGTTTTCAGGGGACGAGTACCTTTTTCATCGGTCAGCAAGTACAGAACCACTTCACCCATCTGCTGATTTTCCGGTCCACAGTCTTTCACCACGTCGTCTAAGTAGCGCTTGACGAATTCGGTTTTCGGTCCCCGTTCTTGATACTCGGCTAAGGAGGTAATATTTTCCGCTTGCAGTTGTGCGCCGACGATTTGCAATTCAATGGGACGCACGGCATCGAGTTCATCGGCTAAGTCCTGAACTAATGCCTGAGTTAACTCATCGGACAAGCAAAATTGGGTTTTTTCCGTTAAACTTTGGATGATTTTTTCTGCATCTGGGGGGGAAAAGTTGCCGAGGGGATAGCGGACTTTGCGGGCTAGGATATCATTGTTGATAGTTTTCATGCTTTCTAGGCGATCGCACTCTAGCAATTCATGCAAATAATCCTCTCGCAGGGATAGGATAACTTTGAGACTCGGAATCCTCAAGCAATCCCCTAAAAAATCAAAAAATTGCCGCCGTTCTCTGGGGGTGGCACAGGCAAAAAAGAACTCCTCAAATTGGTCAAAAATTAGGATAGAACGCAAATTTTGCCTTTCGTTCTCCTGCAACTGTTCCAGGAACCATGCGAGTTGCCCTTCTCCCGGCACAGACCTAATTTTTACCCCTTTTTCTGCCAACGCCTCAGCCAAGCTACTGGCAAATTCTTCCCTCCAGTTCGTATAAACTCGCACCGGAATGGGTAAATATTCCTGATATCCACTCAGTTGTTCCTTCAATTTGGGAATGATTCCTCCATTCACGAGAGAGCTTTTTCCCACACCGGATTGTCCATGAATCACTAGGATGCGGGAATTATTCTCGCCAATTTCTTGGACAATGTTTTCCACATCCAACATCCGCCCAGAAGCGGCTATTTCTGGGGCCACAGATTGCCGTTTGTCAATGGGGGTTAGACCAAAGTTCTCCTGCCGTTGAGGTTGAATCCAACAAGCCCCGACAAAGGCTCTTAATCCATATTGTTGCTCAATGGAGTAGCGGTTGAGTTTGATTTTAAATGCTTCTAAATATTGTTTTTGTTCAAAATAAAAGTTTTGTAACTTACAGAGAATATCCAAATAAAGTTGAGTATTATTATCAGGACTTCCCGCTTGTTTTGCTGCCTCTAAATGCTGGAGTGCTGCTTCTGAATGATTTAAGTTCTTTTCGGCTTTAGCTAGAATAAAAGAATACAGACTTGCATCAAAACAAAGGGTTATTTTCCTTGGCTCTTCGTCCATCCAAATTGGAGTATTTGGGCATAAAAATCCAGGAACTTCTGCTAAAATCTCTAGGGCTTTTTCCGCTAATTCTTGAGCCTCGGTCCAATTGGATTGGGATAAAGCCACTTCCGCTAAAAACCCATAATCTCGGGCCGTTTCTATGGGCTGATTTTCCGCTTCATGGATAGATAAGGCATCGGTTGCCAGGGTTTGGAGGGTCTCCCACTCTCCCAACTGTCGTAAAATTTGGCCGATACTTTCTAGGGAATTGGCGATTAAATCAGGATTTTGGGTTTGTTCAAAGGTTGCTAAACAGTGGGCGACTGCTTCCCGAGTCGGTTCCCAATCCGAGGGGTTTAAATTGCGTTGTTGTCGGGCTTTGATATAATGGCAAACGGCAATTTGATGATAAACTTTCCCCAGGAGTTCTAACTGCTGAGATTTATCCCACCATTTCGCCGCTAGTTGATAATGGACCAGGGCCAAATCCGGTTGACCGAGGATGAATTGAACCGCCCCAAATAGAGTTTCTAAATGGGCATTCAGTTCTTCATCTAATCCCCCTTGGCTGATTAAATCCTGTTGCGCTGCTGCTAATTCTCCTTGCAATTTTTGAGCAGATTGGCGGTTGAGTGGCAGTGGATTGGCAAACCAATCTTGGGCGGTGGCAGTGACAAAAGTCGCGATCGCCTCTCGATCCATCGTCAATTGCACCGGAATCGCCCAACTCTCCAAATCCGGCGCAATTTGGCGGATTTTTTGCTGCACTTCATCATTCACCCACAGCACTAAAGGAAAATGAAACTGTTTCTGAAACTCCTCCCGGACTTGATTCGCCGAACTCAACAGGGGATTAATCTCCGTAACCGTTTCTAACCCAAAAACCATCAGGGCATCCGGTGGTTTGTCCCCCAATTCCGCCCGGATTCGGCTATGCAGCAATCGGTCCGCTGCTTTGACTTCAATGCAGCGAATTTCCACCTCACAAAGCTGTTGCAATCTCTGAACCAGTCGCTCCCGCAATTGGATATAATTACAGCGGGCAATAAACAGTTTAAACTCCCCGCGAGATGCCTCCAATGCCCAAGCCAATCGGGTTAAAGTCTGCTCATTTTCCGCACTGATGGGTTCCAGATTCACCGGGTCAGTCATGGCTACAATACCCCCGCTTCCGCTATCATTGGATTCACATCAAACCACACTTGACCATTATCGCGATACTCAAATACAAAGCGACTTCTAATTAACTGTTGATAACCGTTATCATCGTTAACTTTTTGGCGAACTTTCACCTGACGCAATAACTCCCATTCCTGGTCAGAAATGGGCATGGTCATATCCTGTTTACAGGACTGAATCACCTTTTCTAAAGTTTGGCGATGGAGGGGAAATTGCATTTCTTCCATAATCCAGGTATTCAGCAATTTGAGTAAATCCCGAACATGACCCCCACTAATCTGGCAGAGGCGATCTAAAGTGTCGGGACTGTCAAAAATCAGGGGAATGGCATCTAACCGTTGTTGTTCGTCTAAATCGGGAAAAGCTCGGGCGAGGACCATTTGCCGCAAGAGTGCCATCCCCCCTTGATGTTCCTTACCATCCTGCGATCGCACCGGCACCATTGGCAGCACTTTCGGGTCTTCAAATCGCTGAGTCAACATTCCATAACTATTGGAAAATTTCAGGGCCAAAGGGACGGTATAAATCAGATGACAATTGAGCTTCCTTAAATATTCCCCCTGGTCCACAAATAGATATTCTTGTTGGGGTTTTCCCCAGGGTTTCGGACTGTTATCCAGGCGGTCTAAGTTGTCCACAATGGCAACTAATCCCTGTTTCCCCTGGGCTTTGAGTTTGATGATAGCCGGTTCAATCAACTCCTGATTAATCGCATCCAGGAGTTGTTGTTTTTGGGGACCTAAAAACTGATTCAACTTTTGCCGCAAGGAGGCATCTTGTTTGACTTTGGCGGTAATTTCCCCAATTCCCAAGGACAAAGTAAAGTTGTCTCCTTGTCCGCTGATTCCCACCTCGCCAATTGTAGGAATGGGAAATTTGGTTTTAAATCCCTGAATATCCGCATTCAGAACCCGTGATGCCTCTTGCAGCAAATCTTTGAGTTTACTGGTTTGGGTGAGTTGAATCGTCTCTAAACTTTGGGAGATGCGAGAGGCGATCGCCAGCAACACATCCACGATATCCACATCGATCAGTTCCAAGTCGTCAGTGGAGGCAAAATACACCACATGAAACCCGGCTTTTTCCAGTTCCATTTTCAGCCGCAAGAGTTCCGTAGATTTCCCGCATCCAAGATGGCCCGTAAATAAGGCACAAGTCGGGCTATCCGGTTCAAAAAAAGTGATTTTTGTCTTAAGTTTATCGATAATTTCGCCGCCGCGAACCGTGGAAAAATCAATGTAATACTTGCGGTCCTGGGGGTCTGCACAAACCAGGGCGCGATCGGGTTTCGTTGCCCGATAAAAGTCACGGATATCAGGGGTCATGGTCATGATGGTGGTGGTTTTGCTGTGGGATGGGAGGGGAGACTCTCGGCAGTTTTGGGCGATCGGGTCCTCATCGCCAGGACTCCAGGGGAACTGCTGTGTCTATTATCTAACAAAACCGCTAGATTGGGTAGGTTGTGGACTCCGTTGCTTGCAGGCGAAGGAGTCGTGATTTCATAATGATTGGAAAATACTATCCCTCTTCTGTCATGGTCAACAGATAGCGATCGCCGCATCTGTGATCGGGAGAGACTTAGGCGGATCGGATTGTATTTTTGAGTTGCTATTAGGAAAAAACGGGGCGATCGCGCTTCCCTGTAAGAGTCCTAGAATTCCGGTAAGCCAAGGGTTTTCCTGGAGTAACAGAAGAGAACTATGCTAAACTATTACCAGGAAAAAACTTATCAAGAGGTGACAAATAAAATGTCGCAAAATATTATTCGGCTGAGTAAAGTAGTCCTGCTGGGCTTCGGGGTTGTTCTTTTATTAATGATTACCATCGGATTGGCAACTAAGTTGAGCATGGATAATTTAACAGAAGCTATTAATTGGCAAACGCACACCTATGTAGTTAAGAGACATTTGCAAAACATAGAGAAAGATTTACTGAATGCTGAAACAGGACAGCGAGGGTTTATATTCACGGGTCAAGAAGAATTTTTAGAACCTTACAAACAGGGGACTATTGCCGTCTATCAAGCATTTAATGATACAAAAAAATTAATTCAAGATAACCCAGAACAAGTTAAGAGGTTGGAGGATATTGAAAGAAATGCCGAAGAAAAACTAGATGAATTGGCGGAAACCATCTCCCTGAAAAGGGCTGACGAAGAAGCAGAACTAAGAGCTTTAGTGATGTCAGGTAAAGGCAAGATCTTGATGGATAAAATCAGGGTTGAACTTGCGGAAATGCTGAAGGTAGAAGAAGAGCTACTGATTCAACGAACAAAATTCGCAAAACAGTCGGAGCAATTATCGGCAGTTATTTCTATAGGAGGTACAGTTATTGCCGTAGTATTAAGTTCATTTATTGTCTTATTTATTTCCAATAAAGTTGTCCGACCAATCAATCAGGTAGCCCATACGCTCGCCAGTTGTTCTAGAGAGATTGCTGCGACGGTTGAACAGCAGGAGCGCACCGTCGTACAACAATCTACTTCTGTCAATCAAACGACTATCATAATGGATGACTTGGGTGATTCTTTCCAACAATTAGTCCATCAATCCCAATCTGCTGCTGAAGCCGCAGGACAAGCTTTAAGTATAAGTGAAGTCGGAAGCCTAGCAGTGGAAGAAACCCTGGAATCAATGACAATATTGAAAGAAAAAGTCCGGGGAATCGCCGAACAAATTATGCGATTAAGCACAGAAATTAATCAGATTGGTAATATCTCGGGGGTGGTGACAAATTTAGCAAATCAAACGAATATGCTGGCGCTAAATGCATCAGTAGAAGCTGTGCGAGCCGGAGAAAATGGCAAAGGTTTTGCTGTAATCGCCATAGAAATTCGTAAATTGGCCGATCAAAGTCAGAAATCTGCTGAGAAGATTAACAACCTTGTCATTGAGATCAAGAACGCCCTCGATTCCACCGTAACGGTGACAAATGAAGGCACTAAGACAGTAGAAGAAGGAAACAAAATTAGTCAAAAAACGACATCCGCTTTCCTCGAAGTAGCAAATGCTTTTAATACTGTGGTATTGAACACTCAACAAATTTCTCTAACGGCCCAACAACAAGCGGTTGCCATTCAACAAGTCGTTGATGCTATGAACATCCTCAACCAATCGGCCCAAGAAACCGCTAGTGGCATTACTCAAATGAAATTAGGCATTCAACAATTAAACCAATCTGCCCAAAATCTCAAGTTAAT
>CAYUEH010000389.1:0-2064 GCA_964442465.1 uncultured Laspinema sp.
AAATACGCTCCACAACACCATGACTTGCATATTTTTCCTCGCCTCAAGGGGGTGAGATAAAGGATCAAGGATCAAGGATGAAGGATTAAGGGGACAGTCTCAGGGTGCAAGGATTGGCAAATCGCTCCAATTTTATCTGGGGGTTAAAATTGGGTGATTGTTATCCAGAACTTTGATCCTTGAGTTGGACTAACCCAGGACTCTATAGGATTAGGGTGGGGTTCGTTTCCCCCCTCACCTGCAAAAAAGCCCGGTTATGGCTCTTGAATTGTCCCTTAAAACTTCATCGTTTAGACTTCATCCTGATTCCTTCAGTTTTAAATACCCTTCAACTAAACAGTCTGTTCCGATCGTCCGCCATTTTACCCGGTCTAAGGTTAAGGCATCACCCATCCGAGTTAAGCCCAAATTTCCCACCGGGGAGGGGGCCAACTGGCCCCCGACAATTTTTGGAGCAATAAACGCGAGAATTTTTTGGACTGCGCCATCGGCGATCGCCTGCGCTGCCAACAGTCCACCACATTCCCACAGAACCGACAGAAACTCCCGCTGATAGAGGTACTCCATCGCGATCGCCGGAGTTAAGGGATCAAGCTCTATCACTTCAACGCCTTTATTCAAAAGCCACTGCTGCATATCCGGATTTGCGCCTTTCTGAGTCAGTACCAGGGTCCCTGCCTCGGAAACCTCCCATAGCTGCGCCGATTCGGGCAAATCCAGGGTGCGAGTCATCACCACTCGTAAGGGGTTCTGAGTGCCGGTATGGTGACTGGTGAGCTGCGGATTGTCCTGGCGCACCGTATTTCCCCCGATGATGACGGCATCACAGACTGCACGCAGGGTATGCACTTCACGACGAGCTTCTGTACTGGTGATCCAGGCGCTGTGACCTGTGGTGGTGGCAATTTTGCCATCTAGGGTCATGGCATATTTTAAAATTCCAAAGGGACGATGGTAAATGACCCGATGGAGAAAGGCTTCATTCAGTTGGCGGCAGGCTTCTTCTTCGACGCCCACCACGACTTCGATTCCTGCCGATCGCAGGCGCTGGATACCCCCACCGGACACCCGGGGATCAGCATCGACCATTCCCACCACCACCTTGGCGACTTTCGCCGCAATCAAGGCTTCAGAGCAAGGGGGGGTGCGACCATAATGATTGCAAGGTTCTAGGTTGACATAGACTGTGGCGCCTGCGGCCTGTTCCCCGGCTCCTTGTAGCGCAAAGACTTCCGCATGAGGCTGTCCTGCGCCGGGATGAAAGCCTTCTGAGATGATCTGGCCTTCTTTAACAATTACGGAACCGACTAAGGGATTGGGGGCAGTTTTTCCTAATGCAAGTTGAGCCAGCTCGATACAGCGACGCATCATTGAGCGATCAAAGTCGCTAAAATCACTCTCGCCACTGGGGTTTGAGGGGCTGAAGTCTGGATTCGGGAGTCCTGGCACTTGAGGGGTCACGGGCAAATATTCCTTGAACTGCTGTCATGATGAAGCCTAACCCTGAGTTTATCGAAAAGACTGACGTTCCAACATAGAGGCAGTATAATCAAGTCGCAGCAAGGTTAAGTTTTGTAAAGTTAAAAGCTGATTATTTTATCATGGACATTAAAAAAAGTCAAGAGATAAAACCAGCTAGGACCGGGGGATCGGCTCTAGGGGGTCGAATAGCTAAACGGATTGGGCAATGGATGGCGATCGCGGCGCTACAAGCGTTGACCCTCCAAGCCAGTTCCGTCCCCGGGGCGATCGCCCAGATTCCACTCGAACAATCTAACCCCGAGGCTTCCAGCGAATCTGAACCGAGAGACTCGGCGGCAGACTCACAGGCTACCCCCCTCGTAACAGGCACCCTATCGTCTTTCTCCCCCAATAGGTGGCTCTCGGAAAACTGGGTTTCTCAATACCTGAATCGTCCCGTTCGCCTCGATGGACGGCCCCTATTTCCCGTGTCTCCCATCGAACTGGACGAGGGGTCTCGGGTAGAGGCGATCGAGCGACAACTCCAGCACTTGCTGGAGGGCGTAAAAACCGAACTACAGCAAAATCGGCAGAGTCAGAACT
>CAYUEH010000389.1:2164-5658 GCA_964442465.1 uncultured Laspinema sp.
CACTTGCTGGAGGGCGTAAAAACCGAACTACAGCAAAATCGGCAGAGTCAGAACTCTGACGGAACCTATTCATCCGACGAGATTACCACCTTCATCAATCAAAATCTGCAACTTTACAACAATCCCCTAGGCGGTTTACCCGTCATTTATGCCCGGTGGGGGACAGCAGACCCCCAACAAATTAGACTCCTAACGGTAACTGCGTTAGATGCCGAGCGCTTAGGGATGCCTCCGGAAATGGTGGCCGAGCGCTGGCAGCAACAGATTCGCCAGGGACTCTTGCAAGCCTTATTAGAGCGTCAACCGGAGTATCTTGAACAACAGGTCGTCTGGGCCGTCTCGATTGCCTTAGCAATGGTGCTCTCCAGTTTGAGCCTGTTTTACTACCAGAAACAGTTTAAACGCAAACGGGAGCAAATCCAAGCCACTCCTTATCCCCTCCCCCAGGAGAGAACTCCAGTTCCTCCAAGGGAAGGCCAGCATTCATTAGAGAACTCTGTTCCCCGCGCCGAATCTGAATCCATTGAAATGCAGCAACAAACCGAATCCATGGAGGAGTTGCAGTACAAGATGAAACGGCAGCAACAGCTCAATGTCAACGATATCCAGCGACGCTTGGCGCAATTTGGACAAGTCGTTATCTGGGGAGGCGGCACCTACAGCATTTTGGGCTTGTTTCCCATGAGTCGAGGCATCCAAGTGCTGATTTTGTCTTTACTTCCCGTTCCTTTGCGGCTGTTCGGGGTGGTGTTAAGTACATACGTGGGGGTGCGCCTGAGTGCGATCGCCATCGATCGGTTCTTTAGCGTCTTGCAAGATGGTAAATTAGTAGACTTCAATGCGTCCCGACGTTTGGCATTGCGGTTTTCCACCTTTTCCGGAGTGTTTAAAAGTCTGACTGCTGTCGCTTGTGTTAGTATCGGCATTCTCATGGCTCTATCGGTGATTGGCCTCGATATTGCGCCGATTCTCGCCGGTGCTGGGATTATTGGTTTGGGCATTTCTTTGGCCTCTCAAAGTTTAATTAAAGACACCATCAATGGGTTTTTGATTTTGTTTGAAGACCAATATGCGATCGGAGATGTGATTCTGGTAGACGATGTAGGCGGACTCGTGGAAAATATGAATCTGCGGATTACCCAACTTCGCAATGGGGAAGGACAGTTAATTACCATTCCCAATAGTGCGATTTCCATTGTTCGCAATCTCTCCAAAGAGTGGGCGCGAGTGGATCTCACGATCACCGTCGCCTATCAGAATAATGTGGACCGCGTGTTGCAAGTGCTGCAAGACTTATCATCAGAGATTTACAGCGAACCCGAATGGGAGGAAAAAATGATTGCTCCCCCGGAAGTGTTGGGGATCGACGAGATCGGACACTCGGGAATTTTAATTCGGATTTGGATTAAAACTAAACCTCTGCAACATTGGAGTGTGGGACGAGAGTTTCGCCGTCGGATGAAGACGCGGTTGGATCAACAGGGAATTGCGATCGGTGTACCTCAACAATCTGTGGTGTTTCAGAGTTCATTGGAACTGTTGAAACAGGCCCGTAATCGCAACGGCGATCACTCACCTAAGATGCTGATGGGAAATTCTGATCAGCCTTCATCGTAATCCGGAATCGGTTTCTCGGATATCGGGACAGCAAGGGTTAGAAAACGGGTTTCTGAACAAAAATTTGGGGGATGAGAAACCCAGTGAGAATAGAGACCGGGTTTCTTGTCCTCCTGATTTAAGACTGTACTGATGCTCTATAGCATTCCTTTCCGGATTTGTAACTTATGTCTTCTCCCCTCTCCCTCGTAGGGAGAGGGGTTGGGGGTGAGGTTACAAATCCTTGAGGAGTGCTATCGGTGGGTTGCCAAAACTGACGACTAGGAGTGCGAGCATCTTGCTCGCTTTCTATAATAATAGCGAGCAAGATGCTCGCACTCCTTCTTAGTCTATCGGGGTCTATCGGAACCTCATAACTGGGTGAACCCCTATATCTACACAAATCCCCTACCTGTTTAAGGTGGGGGATTTTTCAGACCACATATAGCAATCCTTTCCGGATTTGTACCTCACCCGATGTCCGATCGGATGTTCACCGATCGCCAATGGTTGGGGGCCGCCGACGTCTTCCACAACGGCACCTCATGACTGCTATAGAAACCCAATGTAGGATTACGGGGCTTATTTACTCTGTTGATTTAAGTATTGGATCAGGTCATCAGACCCCCCAATATGCTTACCATTGATGTACACTTGGGGAACGGTTGTTGCTCCAGAAATAGCTCGTAAAGAACGGGTGGTAATATTGTCCTTTAAGACAATTTCTTCATACTCAAACCCATGTTCTTTGAGCGCCGCTTTAGCGCGTGCACAATAGGGACAACCTTCTTTGGTCAACAGAGAAACGCATTCGGGTTTCTTAGCTTCTGGGTTGATATACTTAAGCATCGTCTCTGCATCGGAGACTTCAAAGGGGTCGCCCTCCACCTCGGGTTCGATAAACATTTTTTCAATGGTTTTATTTTTGACCAACATGGAGTAGCGCCAGGAACGCTGACCAAATCCGAGGTCTTCTTTGTTGACCAGCATTCCCATTTTTTCCGTGAATTCGCCATTCCCATCGGGAATGAAGGTGATATTATCCGCTTTTTGTTCTTTTTTCCATTCATTCATCACAAATGGGTCGTTAACGGAAACGCAGATAATGTCATCAACGCCATTGGCTTTAAAAGTCGGTGCTAATTCATTGTAGCCTGGAACATGAGTGGAGGAACAAGTGGGGGTAAATGCACCCGGGAGGGAAAAGACGATTACAGTTTTACCGGCAAATAGCTCATTCGTGGTGACCGTTACCCAGTCTGAATTTTGACGGGTTTTTAAGGTAACATCAGGAACGGTTTGCCCTTCACGATTTTGTAACATTATAGAGTCTCCCAGTTGTTGATTTAGTGATGGATACTAGAATTTAGGGTGAATTCATGCAACAAAATCCCGCGTGTTTCTGTTGGGCTAGAGTAGATCAAACCCAAGTTAACGGCGATCGGCTTTTGTTTCTATCCAGATGGAAAAGAAAGCCGGGGTAATGGTGCTTCACTATTGTAGCGAATCTCAGGGACGGTTCAAGTATCGGGCAAGGTTGGGGTGTTCTGTGGCCATACAGCGATCGCTGTATGTCTCATGCTCGTTGACAAAAATCAACCTTGAGGGTATAAGCCTTAGTGAATAAATTGCAATAACTCGCGCTGTTGCCAGAGCATTAATATGCCTGTAATTGCCATTGTGGCGAGGGCTATCTGACGAAAGTGCTGGTTGCTCATGGTGCTGAGGACGTAGCGACCCAGGAGGTTACCGGGGGCTGCGGCTAAACCGATCGCCAATCCATATCCCAGGTACTGCGGTGTCATCGCACCAAAGGCCAAATAAATCACAATCTTGACGAGATGAATCACCACCACGTTAGCGGCTTTGGTGGCAATCATTTCTTCTTTGACTAATCC
>CAYUEH010000390.1:0-1681 GCA_964442465.1 uncultured Laspinema sp.
TTGCGCCCCTACACATACCTTCCTTTCATCAGTTGAACGGTTGGATGATTTATATTTTGCAATCCCCTAAGCATTAGTCCACCACCCAGTGATTGGTTACCGCAAAAAACAGCCTTGAACCCCATCGGGTTAAAGGCAACGGCTTGAGTCTGTGTGATCACAAGACTCCCTGACAATCCAGGCACGGGGGATAATCCCCAATTGACTGTTATATATAATCTTTTCAATGGACACAACTGGACTCGAACCAGTGACCCCCACGATGTCAACGTGGTGCTCTAACCAACTGAGCTATGCGTCCTTGCCAACAGTTTATAAATGTAGCACAAGGTATTGGAAAAAAGCAAGGGGTTTTTGAAAAATTCTTGAATTTCTGGTGAAATTCTTACGGAAACTCGATTTGAGCTGATTCAGCCTCCGTAAATTACAAATTACCAACTGATTTTATTGAAGTGAGGCCCCAGGTTGGGTGAAAATTCGGGTCCTGTTAGTTTTCTATTTCTGGCGATGTAGGAATTTCAAAAAACACTTGCTTTTTTTGAAATTTTCCGATACTGTTGATTGTCATGCTCAAATATCGGTATTCCGACCAAGTTACCGTAGATTAAACCAAGGTGGATATTATGGCGCAATGGCAAGCGATCGCAGACGAAAAAAACCCCTCTGCTCAAAACCGCAGATTAGGGAGTAGGGGATTTAGGCTAGGGACCCTCGTCCGTTGGGGGAAAGAATGGTTTACAAATCGAGGGAAGTCTCGAAGTATTCCCAAATCACTGTCATGGTTTCTAGTGGGACTGAGCTTGAGCGCGGCGATCGCCGCTTGTGGAGGTCCCACAGCAAGCGGTGATAACGTCCAACTCACCCTCGTGTCTTATGCCGTCACTCGTGCCGCTTATGAGCAAATCATTCCGCAATTTGCACAGCAGTGGAAAGAAGAACATAACCAAGAGGTCACCTTTACCCAAAGTTATGGGGGTTCTGGTTCCCAAACCCGATCCGTGATTGATGGATTAGAAGCGGATATCGTTGCCTTAGCTTTGGCATTAGATACCCAACAAATTGAAAAAGCGGGACTGATTGAACCCGGGTGGGAACAAGAAGCACCTAACAATGCGATCGTGCATAAATCCGTTGCCGCTTTAGTCACCCGAGCGGGGAATCCTAAAGGCATCAACACCTGGCAAGACTTAGCCAAAGATGATGTCAGCGTGATTACTGCTAACCCCAAAACCTCTGGGGGTGCGCGATGGAATTTCCTAGGTCTTTGGGGTGCCATCACCCAAACCGGAGGGAATGATACGACAGCCAACGAATTTACTCGTCAAGTCTTCCAAAATGTCCCCGTCCTTCCCCGAGATGCTCGCGAATCCAGTGATGTCTTTTTCAAACAAGGTCAAGGGGATGTCTTAATCAACTATGAAAACGAAGTAATTTTGGCGAAACAAAATGGCCAAGAACTTCCTTATGTGATTCCCGAGGTGAATATTTCTATCGATAATCCCATTGCTGTAGTTGATGCCAACGTGGATAAACATGGCACAAGGGAAGTGGCAGAAGCCTTTGTCCAATATTTATTTACTCCAACCGCTCAACGGGAATTTGCAAAAGTCGGCTTTCGGCCTGTAGATCCGAACGTTTCTGCTGAATTTAGCAATCAATTTCCGCCGATCCAAACCTTGTT
>CAYUEH010000390.1:1781-5646 GCA_964442465.1 uncultured Laspinema sp.
TGGGTGGTTGTTTTTCTATCGGGAATTAGTTTGAGTGTGGCGATCGCCGCTTGCACAGGTAATCTGGGTAATGGCAATCCCCTGGAACTGACCCTCGTCTCCTACATGGTCACCCCTTCTGCTTATCAAGAAATCATTCCCCAATTCCTAGAAACTTGGAATCAGCAGCACGATCGCAAGGCGGTGATTCGCCAAAGTTACGGCCCTTCCGGGACCCAAACCCGCACGGTCCTCCACGGACTGGATGCGGATGTCGTGGCCCTAGCTTTAGCCTTGGATATCCAACAACTGCAAAAAGAGGGACTGATTGAACCCGGTTGGGAACAAGAAGCTCCTAATAATTCCATTGTGACCCGTTCAGTGGCTACAATTGCTACTAGACCCAATAATCCCAAAGGCATTCAAACCTGGGCGGATTTAGCCAAAGATGATGTCCAAATTGTTCTGGCGAATCCGAAAACATCTGGGGGAGCAAGATGGAGTTTTCTGGCGCTTTGGGGTTCCGTTACTCAAACTGGAGGAACACCAGAGGAGGCGCGAGCTTTTACCCAGAAAGTCTATGAGAATGCAGTGGTTTTGTCGAAAGACTCGCGGGAAGCAACTGATGCTTTTGTAGAGCAACGTCAGGGCGATGTGTTGGTGAACTATGAAAATGAAATGATTTTAGCGGGACTGAACGATCGCCCCTTGTCGTACTTTGTCCCGCAGGTGAATATTGCAATAGAAAATGCTGTGGCGGTGATTGATGAAAATGTGGATAAACATGGGAATCGGGAACTGGCTGAAGCATTTGTCCAATATTTATTTACCCCAGAAGCCCAAACTGTATTTGCGCGCTACGGGTTCCGCCCGGTAGATTCCACAGTGGAGAGTAATCTAGGCGATCGCTTTCCCATCCTTAACACCCCATTTACCATCGAGGATTTAGGCGGATGGGATACCGTACAACAACAGTTTTTTGAAGAAGGGGCAGTTTTTGATGAGATTCAAGCTAGTCTCTACCGTCCCTAACATCGCATCAGTTTGAAGGTCATCCGTTGAATCCGATGATGCTCTCCAATCCAGCCTTTTATTGACTTCACCCCGCAAGTTGTAATCATGGGAATCTTAATTCAGGACGTTTGTAAAAATTTTGGTTCATTTTTAGCCCTTGATCAGGTCAACCTCGACATTAAGAGTGGATCTTTGGTTGCACTTTTAGGACCTTCTGGGTCGGGTAAATCGACCTTACTGCGACTGATTGCCGGACTAGAAGCACCGGATCAAGGTGAAATCTATTTAACTGGAGAAAATGCCACAAAAGTTCGGGTTCAGGAGCGAAATATTGGCTTTGTGTTTCAGCATTATGCGCTGTTTAAACATCTAACTATTCGGAAAAATATTGCCTTTCCCTTAGAAATTAGAAAAGTTCCCAAGCCCCAAGTTCGTGAACGGGTGGAACAGTTGTTGGAGTTGGTGCAACTGCAAGGATTAGGCGATCGCTATCCGGCGCAACTCTCTGGGGGTCAACGCCAGCGGATTGCCTTAGCCAGAGCTTTAGCCGTCCAACCGAAAGTTTTGTTACTCGATGAACCCTTTGGGGCATTAGATGCCAAAGTTCGTAAAGAACTGCGGGCTTGGTTGCGACATTTGCATGAAGAAGTTCATGTTACGACAGTTTTTGTCACCCACGATCAAGAAGAAGCGATGGAAGTTGCCGATGAAATTGTGGTGATGAACAATGGTCGAGTGGAACAAGTGGGGACAGCCAGTGAAATCTATGATCAACCCGCCAGTTCGTTTGTCATGAGTTTTATTGGTCCGGTGAATGTTCTTCCTATTAATTCAGGACTCTGTACAACCCAGTCTCATGTTTCAACATCGGATAAAATATTTTTGCGTCCTCATGACTTATTAATTAGAACCAATCCAGAACCTGATTTTGTTTCGGCAAAAGTAACGCGCTTGGTTCATCTGGGATGGGAAATTCAACTAGAATTGGTGTTAAAATCCGGGGCAGTTTTGACGGCCCAATTAAGTCGGGAGCGGTATGATGAACTGCAACTCGAAGCCAATCAGGAGGTTTACGTCAAGCCCAAGGAAACTCGAATATTTTCTGCTATTTGTTAACTAAATTGCGAAAATCGGGCAACCCAATTGGTTGTAATCCTCCAACCAGTAAGACAGATAAAACCATTTTTTGCCCAAAAAATCGAGAGTTTGATGCTGGTTTTTGATTGATAAATAGTACCAATAATTCCAATTTGTTATGGCAACTTCCTTCAATTATCCTCGAAAAAGATTCCTAAATTCCCTCAGTGGCCTCCTTCATCTGTCTTGGCCTTGGCGGATTACGATTGGCTATCTGAGCATCATGCTGTTACTGCCGATGGCCGCTTTGTTGTGGATGTCGGCGACCAAAGACCCCAGTGAATTTTGGCGAATTGCCACCAGTCCGGTGGCGATGTCTGCTTATGATGTCACCTTTGTTACTGCTTTTGTTACTGCACTGATTAATGGCGTATTTGGGACTTTAATTGCTTGGGTTTTAGTGCGCTATGACTTTCCTTTTAAGCGGATTGTTGATGCAGCGATTGATTTGCCCTTTGCCTTGCCAACAGCAGTGGCGGGTTTGACGATCGCCACAGTTTATAGTCGAACGGGTTGGATCGGTTCCCTGCTGGCACCGTTTGGGATTCAAATTGCTTTTACCCGGTTTGGAGTCGGCATTGCGATGCTCTTTATCTCCCTTCCCTTTGTGGTGCGAACGGTGCAACCTGTGTTAAGGGAAATAGAGCCAGAAGTGGAAGAGGTTGCCTGGAGTTTGGGCGCTTCTAATTCTCAAACCTTTTGGCGAATTATTATTCCCCAGTTGATTTCACCGATTTTAATTGGCGTGGCTTTGGGGTTTTCTCGGGCGGTGGGAGAGTATGGGTCAATTGTGATTGTGGCGTCCAATATTCCGTTTAAGGATTTAATCGCCCCCGTGTTAATTTTTCAACGATTGGAACAATATGACTACTATGGAGCAACGGTGATTGGGGTTGTCCTATTAGCAGTTTCTTTAGCCATTTTATTCGCAATTAATCTCGTACAAGCCTGGGGAAGACGGTATGCTTAAACGAATCCGTGAACAATCGGGACAGCAGAGTATCAATTCAAAGCAGCAAGACAAATGGGTGCAGCGGATTGCCATTGGAGTGGCGATCGCCTACTTAGCATTGGTCCTGTTCATTCCAGCATTGAATGTCTTTTATCAAGCCTTTAGAACCGGCTTCGGCCCCTTTTTCACCAACTTTCGGGACCCGCACTTTTTATCCGCGATTCAGCTAACCGTTATTGTGGCAGCGATTGTACTCCCGATTAATACCCTATTTGGACTCTGCGCGGCATGGGCGATCGCCCGTCATAAAATTCCTGGTCGAGCGTTCATTGTCAGCATCATCGACTTGCCATTTTCCATCTCTCCCGTTGTCGCTGGATTGATGATTGTTCTACTTTATGGCAGAAATGGCTGGTTTGGTCCCCTAATTCAATCGGCGAATATTCAGATTATTTTTGCCTTACCGGGAATCATCATTGCCAGTTTATTTGTAACCCTCCCCTTTGTCGCGCGTTCCGTGATTCCCGTTTTAGAGGAAACGGGACCGGAACAGGAAGAAGCAGCAAAAACCCTGGGAGCAAATGATTGGCAAATCTTCTGGCGGATTACTTTACCGAATATCCGCTGGGGACTGATGTATGGAGTCATTTTAACCAATGCCCGAGCAATGGGTGAGTTTGGTGCCGTTGCCGTCGTCTCTGGCAACTTGATTGGCAAAACCCAAACGTTACCGTTATTTGTGGAGGAAGCGTATAAGCAGTATCAAACCCAGTCGGCATTTTC
>CAYUEH010000391.1:0-5643 GCA_964442465.1 uncultured Laspinema sp.
AATAAAGGCAGTGCATTTCACTTTACTCTACCTGTGTATCGACAGTAACAATGAGCGGATTAAATTCACTTGGGTAGGATGGGAACATCTCAATTTTGAAAAGAGCCCTAACCCCCGGTGCCCCCTTCCCTTCAAGGGAAGGAGGAGAAAGATGTAAATTCCTCCCTCCCGTTGTAGGGGTTTTTTACGCTTAAATGTAGCGCATCAAGAGGACCCCACCCTAACCCTCCCCAAGACATCGGGGAGGGGACCGGAAGTTCACTTAAATGTGAGGCAAATCCCCCTTGAACGTAAAAAAACTACCCTTGTAAGGGTTGTCTTCAATCGCCTCCGGTGAGCACATCTTGTAAGAAGGGGGCTAAATCTCGATTCAGGCGACCCGATCGCACGAATTCAGCATAAGTATCGGCTTCGATCGCCAGGAGTTCTTCTTTGAATTGTTCCCGGGCAAAATCCTGGAGTTCGGGTTCTTTACTTCGCATTTGGTTAATGTTATTTTGAATGTCATTGAGTTGTCCTTCGACTAAGGCAGTCTGATAGCGACGAAACTCCCAGTCGAGATCGGGTCCGTCTTGTCCTTCTTTCAAGTGGTTCAAGACTCGCTGGAGGGCGGCGCGACGGGCGATCGCCTCTAAATAGTTCTGACGGACGGTTTGATCTCCCAACAAATTCAGGACTTTAAGCAGGGGTTTGGTGGTTAATCCCTGCACCAGTAAGGTAAATAAAACGACCCCAAATACGGTGGCAATAATTTCCTCTCGGGCTTCTAAAATCATTGGCACAGACAAGGCGAGGGCGATGGAGACAGAACCGCGCAATCCCCCCCACCATAAGACGGTTTGCTGCCGCACGTTGATGTCCGATTTTGCTAGGAAATTGCTCAAGGCACCTAAGGCATAAATGGCGATCGCCCGGGTGACTAACATCGCACCTAGGGTAATGGCGATCGTATCTAAATTATTGGCCAGGGAGGCAAACTGGATTTGGTCGCCAATCAGCAAAAAGACGATGGAGTTCACAAAAAAGGCTAAAAACTCCCAAAATTCGCTGACAATCAGCCTGGTGCGCGGATTCATGCCAATTCGGGAGCCAAAGTTACCCAAGACTAACCCCACAGTGACGACGCCAATCACCCCAGATCCGCCCAGTTCTTCGACCACTAAATAGGTGCCGTAGGCGGAGACGAGGGTTAAGGATTGTTCGACGAGGGGTAAATCAAAGCGTTGGGTGAGGTAGGAAATCCCAAATCCGATTAAGCTGCCGATGCCAATACCAATGCCGACAAAAGCACCAAATTGGGCGATCGTCCCGCGCACTTCAAATTGACTGGTTCCTAATGCCAGTCCCACGAGTAAGCTGAAGGCTACGACTGCTACGCCGTCATTGAATAAACTTTCCCCTTCCATCAGGGTGGAGAGGCGTTTTTCGACCCCGAGTTCTCGAAATAGGGCAATCACGGAAATTGGATCGGTGGCGGAGAGACTTGCGCCGATTAACAAGGCGGTGGCAACGGGAATGGCTGCAAATTGATTCAGGGCGATCGCAATCCCCAAGACGGAAATTAGAACCCCGAAAATGGCATACAAGCTCACCGGGACTAACTCTCGTTTTAAGTCTTTCCACCGCAGATTCCAGGCGGCTTCAAATAACAACGGTGGCAAAAATATCGAGAGGATCAGGGCCGGTGACAGGTTGACGAGGCGCACATCGACGAAGGCTAAACCTAATCCGACAATCACTAACAACAGGGTGTAGGGAATTTGTCGCACCCAACTAAAAATTTGGGGGAGTGTGGCAACACTCAGGGAAACGGTGAGGACCAGGACAAAGCGCTCTAAACTCTGTTTGATTAACGCTTCACTTGTAGTCGGTTCTATTGACATGACGACACGATAAATGAGGTTCTCTGTAATGATGGGTCATTGTTTCGATTCGTTTTAGCATACCGTTTCACTGGATATGGGTTGCAGAGGGTTTTGGCGAGGGAGAATAAATCAAGGGTTACAGATTATGAATCTGGTATACAGGCGGTCAAGAGAGTCCTCACCCTGGGTTGGGAGAGGCGATCGCCTATTTTGACAAGATCCCCCAGGGAGAGATTTGGTTTAAATCTTGATTTGTAGATTGCATCTCGATATTTAAACTTCATATTTAAGGCGGGGAGCTTAACACAAAACAACAGAATTATGATAGAATAGATTTAACAAACTTTTGGCAAATAGTAGAGCGTTAAGGCAGCACTTGCCTAACCTCTCCCGGTTCTATTTTTGAAGACCGATTCTACAATCGACGGCGAGCAGAGGATTGGCTGTTTTCAAGGTTGACAATCCACCTGTCCCGGAGACTTGTTTGCTGTTGAACCAATTAAATCAATGAAAAGAAAAGAAATTAATCCAGCCGATGCTCGCGCTCTCCTAGAGAATTCTATTTTTTATTATCAGGGTAAACCAGCCGGTACCGTAGCTGCCCATGATCCAGAGTTAGATGCACTCAACTACGATCAGTGCTTTATCCGAGATTTTGTTTCCGGGGCTTTGATATTTTTAATGGAAGGAAAAACCGAGATTGTCAAAAATTTCCTGATGCATACCTTAGCTTTGCAGAAACATGATAAAATCATGGACTGTTTTAAACCCAGTGCAGGCTTAATGCCTGCCAGTTATAAAGTGATCCATGAAGATGGAAAAGACAAATTATGGGGGGATTTTGGCAACTATGCGATCGGGCGCGTTCCCCCAGTTGATTCGGGCTTTTGGTGGTTGTTTTTACTCCGCGCTTATGTTAAGAAAACCGGGGATATGTCCTTTGCCCATCAACCGGAACTTCAAGAAGGCATAAAACTCATTTTGGAGTTATGTTTACGGTCTCGGTTTGAGATGTTTCCGACTCTGTTAGTTCCTGACGGTTCATTTATGATTGACCGACGGATGGGGGTATATGGTCATCCGTTGGAAATCCAATCCCTATTTTATATTGCCTTGCGATCGGCCCGAGAGTTACTGCGGTCCGACCATGACGATGGCAATTCCTATCTCCAAGCAATTAATAGCCGATTAGGGTCTTTACAATACCATATCCGAGAATATTATTGGCTCGACTTTAAGCGATTGAACGAAATTCATCGGTTTAAAAGTGAGGAATTTGGAAAAGATGCGGTGAATAAGTTTAATATTTATCCCAGTTCAATTCCGCATTGGGCAACCTTATGGATGCCGGATCGTGGGGGATATTTAGCCGGAAATTTAGGGCCGGGTCGGCTCGATTTTCGCTTTTTCAGCTTGGGCAATTTATTGGCAATTTTGGGGTCTTTGTCATCGGAAGAAGAATCTCAGGGGATTGTTCAATTGATTGAAGAACGGTGGTCAGATTTGGTGGGACGAATGCCGATAAAAATCGCGTTTCCAGCGGTGGAAAATCTGGAATGGGAAATTATTACCGGGTCCGACCCGAAAAATCCCCCTTGGTCTTATCATAATGGGGGAAGTTGGCCAGTGTTAATCTGGCCTTTGGTGGCAGCTTTTCAGAAAATGGGCCGCCCGGAATTAGGGGAAAAAGTCATAAAAATAGCAGGCGATCGCCTCATTGAAGATGAATGGCCGGAATATTATGATGGCAAAAATGGTCGCTTAATTGGTAAAGAGGCAAGGCGATATCAAACTTGGACAATTTCTGGATATTTACTCGGAAAAATGCTCCAGGAAAACCCAGAGTCTCTTGGTTTGATGAGTTTTGATGAAGATCCAGAAATTCAAGGGTGTTCAGTTTAATTAGACGGGTGGATCACTCAACATCCCCCTGACCCTAGGGGGTCTTTAATTTCCCCCAATCCCCCCAATCCCCCGCCTCAAAAAAAGATTAACGACTAGAAAGGGGAGAAACATGACGGCGTTTGCGTAACGATCCGGCACCGACTAAACCGAATGCTAAGACTCCCAATCCGGAAGTCGGTTCAGGGATAGAAACTGAGTCGTCTGATCCGGGAGGTTCAATGGCGATCGCACCGCTAGGGGGTTGAGCTAGATTAGAGGCGGAAACAATCCCATCAAACCAGGCATGGGCTAAGGTGGAGTAACCCTGGGGTGTAAAGTGCACCCCATCATAAAGATCATCTAGGGTCAACAAATGGCGGGTATCTACAAAGGATAGGTGATGCTGTTGATAGCGATCGCTGCCTAACAGACCCGGAATCATCTCATTGTATAAAGCAGCCTCTTGTTCTAATCCTCGATTGGGGGCTAACGGGGCGATCGAGCTAATCAATAAATTAACATCGGAAGACCAAGCGAAGATTTTATCAATTAATGTACCAAGTTCATCAATGGTTTCCTGGGCCGTTGTATCCTGAAAGATAAAGTCGTTGGTTCCTGCCATCAACAGGATCACATCAGGAGTAGCGGCATTGAGCCAGTTATCGATATTGGAGATCAAATCACTGGCACCGGGGAAGGTATCACCACTCATGGCATATCCACCATGACCCTGATGATCGCGATCGAATGGATAGGGTTGATCCCAACTGTTGGGGGGATTGGTGGTGGCACTCCCGACAAAATCAACATTGAATCCACTGTCATTCAGCAGCATCCAGAGGTCATCTCGATATCCCGCCCGGTCATCCCCCCGGCCTCGGGTGTTAGAATCCCCTAATGGCATAATTTTCAGGGGATGGGATTGGGTTAAAGAAAAAGCTTGGACCTTGAAGGGGGTTACACCCAAAAGCAACAGGGTCGCGAAACCCGCAGATCTCAGGGTTAAACTCAATTGTTTCATGTTGTCATACCTCTGCTAAAATCGTCAAACTAACTGAACAAAAGGGATGTTTTTGACTCAAGTTCTCAACTCCAACCGTGGAATTCAGGGGGTTCGGGTTGAATCCCACAGGTAGAACTTCGCGTAATTTTTGATCCCAGTCTCGCTGAACAGTCGCTGTTATCAACCCGGTTTTTTTATAAAATTCCACCGATTTGGCAACCCAATACAGCGAGAAACCGAGTTTCTTATTAGACTTCTTGCAACAATCCGGATTGATCCCCCTTGGCTCCCCTTGGCTGCCCCTCTCGTCCCCCTTCCCAAGGGGGACGGGAGGGGGAATAAATGTTTAATTCCTGGGGGGGTTTAAAGAATTTTGCAAGAGGTTTATTGATCTCCTACCGACTGGGAAGCCCAAACAAAACAGGATATATTTCAGAACTCGGCATGGTTGAGGGTTTTTAGGGTTTTCCCTCGCTTATTAGTTTGCTCTAGAGTTCTAGTTCAGTCACTCTATCTTTGTGCTGACTTTAGGGAAGAGTTGGAATTGGCATGGAACACTGAGGGACTTCCGATCAAGAACGCCGCTTAAAGTCCTGTATTTTCAGCGAATGATTCAAGGGTTTTGTGGATACACTCGCTTGACATCGTTATTTCCGGGATGCCGAAGAAGGGTGACAATTCGGGCAGAAGACCCGGTTTATAGCGTTTCTCATGTCTGTATGGTTCAGCGATGGCGACCCCAAACCGACGGCGGCCCCAGGAGGGAGAGGGGCTTTAAACCGAGCCTCATGAGGCTGGAAATTGCTATATACCTAATCTAGGGTCAATAAATAGACCTCTTGCAAAAAAAGGATTGATCCCCCTTTCCCCCCCTGATTATCCCCCTCCCGT
>CAYUEH010000392.1:0-5631 GCA_964442465.1 uncultured Laspinema sp.
ACTCCCTCTGAACCCGATCCAAATTCTCCACCCATAGGGTCAGATAATCCCTCAATGGTACCCATTGTCACGCCTCCTATACAGCCCAATCCAGTACCTCCACCGTTAATTATTTCACCGGAACCGGATGGGAGTAATCCCCCTGGAGAAAATATTTCCAACCCAGTGTTTCCCGGTGATAACGGGGGAGAGAATGTCCCGATCGCACCGATAGTCCCGACCCCTCCGACAGATCCCTCCACTCCAAACGGGGAATCCAGATCAGAGGCGATCGTGGGTAACCTGCGATCGCTGCAATTAGAAGTTGCGTCGAATTTAGGAGAAACAGAGATTGCCAATATCCTCGTTCCACCCATTCCCGATAGTGATGGGATGGGTGATGGACGCGCTTATAGCGGGGAAACCTCCTTGAGTTCCCCGTGGATTGAAGCACAAGAACAGCCAATCATTCGGACGATTAGCCGGATAGATATCGAACAACAGCTTGATCAAGGAAATATTACGGAAGCGGTTAGTCTTCTGGATATGTATTTTACCGAAGATCTGAGTGTGTATTTGAGTCAACCCGTCCCCGGACCTCGGAAACCCTTTAGCGCCCTGCAACAAAAAATTGAGCATGATTCTGAACCCACGGGGACTCATCCCGCGATTCTTTATACCTTCGCCAGAGAGCAAGAATTAGACTTAATTCTGGTGTCCAGTAAAGGTGATCCAATTTATAAAAAAGTTGAGGCGGCAGATCGAGAAACCCTGCTGAAAGTTGTCACCGATTTTAGGAAAGCCATTGCCGACCCCCGATCGCGAACCACCAAAAGTTATCAAGTTCCTGCCCAACAACTGTATGAGTGGTTGATTCAACCCTTAGCAGAGGACCTGGTAGACCTGGAAATTGACACATTGATGTTTTCAATGGATGAGGGGTTGCGATCGCTGCCAGTAGCGGCATTATACGATGGGGAGCAATTTCTGATTGAACAGTACACGATTGGTTTAATTCCCAGTATGAATTTAACGGAAATGAATTATAATCCGTTGAACAATGCTCAACTCTTGGCAATGGGAGTTTCAGAATTTGCTGAACTGTATCCGTTACCGGCGGTCCCTGTGGAAATTGCCAGCATTCTCACCGAGTGGCCCGGTCAATCATTTTTGAATGAAAAATTGACATTAAAAAATCTCCAAGCACAACGTCAACAAGAATCTTTCCAGATGATTCATTTGGCAACTCATGCGGATTTTAAACCCGGGTCTCCCAGTAATTCTTTTATTCAGCTATGGGATACGACTCTCCCGCTTTCTGAACTGCGCCAACTCAAATGGAACGAACCGCCAGTGGAATTATTAGTCCTATCGGCTTGTCGGACGGCCATCGGCGATCGCCATGCGGAATTGGGGTTTGCGGGGTTAGCAATTCAGGCCGGTGTTAAATCTGCTTTAGCCAGTATTTGGTACATCAGCGATGAAGGAACAGTGGCCTTAATGAATGAGTTTTACAATCAATTTAGGTCGGGATGGACTCATGAAGATGGCACCGCTTCATCAACCCGACCTTATATTAAAGCGGAAGCCTTACGCCGCGCTCAAATGGCGATGATTCAGGGAGACTGGTGGATTGAAAATGGTGAGTGGATTGCCAACAATCCATCGCGGAAAATTTCTCTGCCTCCGGAACTCAAACATTTAAAGAATCAAAATCTGGATCATCCCTATTATTGGGCTGCTTTTGTCATGATTGGTAGCCCTTGGTAAACGAAGAACTTCCCTGAAGTCCAAAACGATACAAGATGTTATTGGGCCTCTACATTGTTTCGATTCAAAAGGCGAATCCTCCCAGGATTGGACCCGGGATTCGCCTAAACAAGCGATCAAATAGGTAACATTTCGGACCCGAGCCCTGTTCTCTCGAACGATAGCAGATAGCCCAGGTCGATTGATTTGGGCTATCTGCTATCGGTGTCAATTTCGTTAACTCCAACAAGTTTCTTTACAAAAATTAACAAAACGAGATACAATCTCACCTTGCCTGCGTATTTTCCACAGGGTCCTTTAATTGACGGTCCGGATAATCATGTTATATTGGGGAAAACCACTAGAAAATTTTGACATTTAGGGACTTATGACTAAAGTACCGGCGTTGATAACACCGACGAAGGGGATGGAAGACGCCCTCGCCACCCCACAAAAATAGAACAGCTATCTCTATCCTAGGGTATAAGGGGTTTCAATCAATCGCCGCCTCTATGTATTTTGAGAGAGATGTGAATACCTGATTAATCCAATTGAGGGCTAAAGTTATCTCGATTGGGCCATCTCTAAATCGTTAACAGACACTTAAGATAAAGTCAAATCCTGAATGTTATTGCCTCGATCTTGATGAAAGAGTCCAATGCTTCAGAAGGGGAGTCGTTTTCACAAACCTTGGGGGATAAGGGGTTTTTCATAAAGGGAGGAGTGTATATGCCTGAGCTAACAGTAGGTTTAGATATTCAAGTTAATACAACCGTGGAGGGAGATCAGGTTAACCCTCGCATCCATAGCAACGGGCAGGGGACTACCCTCGTCGTCTGGGAAAGTCAGGGGAATCCTTCGGGGATTTATGCCCAACAGTATGACAATGAAGGCAATCCCGTCGGGGATGAGTTGGAAGTTGCCCTAGGGAACAATCTGGAAAAACCCATAGTAGCAGTCGCCGTAGATGGCAGCTTTGTGGTCGCTTGGGAAGAAGTTGGGTCTGAAAACGGGATAGTTCTCCAGCGGTATGACAGTGGGAGAAATCCCGTAGGAGAGGCAGTCGCCACTTCCCTCACTAACCCTGGAAATCAGGGTGCGATCGCCCTCAATGGTCAAGGAAACATTCTCTTGGTGGGGGCCGAGGGCAATGGTGCAAATGCAGGCATCTTCGCGCAACGATACAACGCCCAAAACGAACTCACCCAAGACTTTAAGGTGAGTAACGGGGGAATCAATGCAGCTAACCCGACGATCGCAATGGCCGCCAATGGCAATTATGTCATTGCGTGGGAGCAAATTACTCCCGGAAATCAAGGAGGACAGGCTCAAAATATTGTAGCCCGACGCTTCAACGCCACGGGGCCACTGGAACTGCAAGCCTTTCAGGTGAATACGACCGATCAGGCGAACCAAGAGAACCCAGTCGTGGCGATCGCCCCGGATGGCTCAACCTTCTCAATCTCTTGGGAAAGTGGCGGGGGGAATGCCTTTGGGGGGCAGTATGCTCAACGCTATGAGTTCGATTCTGGCAAAGCGATCGGGGGTGAACTTCAACTTGATGATGGCATCAACGCAGCAAATCAAGCCTTGGCAATGGGTGCCGATGGCACTCTGGCGATCGCCTATGCAGAAACCTCGGATATCTTCCTCAAGCGCTACGATCGCGCTGGCGACTTGCTCAATCCCGAGGAAACCGCACCCATCAATGCCTACACCCAGGGTAGTCAAACCTCCCCGGCGATCATCCAGAACAATCAAGGGAACTTCATCATTGTCTGGCAAAGCCAAAATCAAGACGGCAGTGGTTATGGCATCTATGCTACAGGGCTCAGTCCGGGAGTCACTGATCCCGAGAATCCCGAGAATCCCGAGAATCCCGAGAATCCCGAGAATCCCGAGAATCCTGAGAATCCCGAAAATCCCGAGAATCCCGAGAATCCCGAGAATCCAGATGATTCGGATCTTCCCGAACTGATTATCACCCCCAACGAAGAGACCCTGGAAGTCCTTGAAGGCAGCAGTAGAGAACTCTACTCAGTAGTTTTGAGTCGTCAACCGACCGCCGAAGTCACGATCGCCTTCGAGACAGGTGAGGGAATTGAACCCCTAAATCCGATCAGTTTCACCGAAGACAACTGGGACATCCCGCAAGCTGTCACCGTCACCGCGATCGCCGATGATATAGACCAAGGCGATCGCTCTTTGGAAATCCGCCATCAAGTCACCAGTGCTGACCCCGATTACGATGGACAGGAAGTGGAGTCAGTAGTTGCTACCTTAATCGATATTCCCCCTCCAGTGACCCCGGGTGGGGTGAGATTAATCGAACCCATTGGCAGTACCGAGGTCCTGCAAGGGTTCAGGGGAGACTCCTATAAAATCGCTCTCTCCCAGCAACCGACGGACACCGTTACCATTACCGTAGAACTACCTGAACACCTCTTAACCATGACCCCGGGCTTTCCCCAGGGTGACGACTCCACAACGGAAGAAACCGTCAGCTTCTCCATCACCTTTACCCCAGAGAACTGGAACATCTCCCAAAACATCATAGTGAATGCCTTAGATGTTCCTCATGTACCCAGTCGCAGTTTCCAACATGGAACATCCTCGTTGGGGATCCACTATGCCATTACCAGTGACGATGCGGCCTATAACGGCTTAGAGATTAGTCCATTAAGCCTGAACTTCAACAACACCGACAACCGAGGACTGGAGAAAACCCTCAACGAAGCTTCAGCGATCGGACTGAGCACCGTTGACGATCGCATTACCGGGTCCCTGGGCAATGATATTATCCACGGACGCGAAGGCAATGACATTATCTATGGAGTCGGCGGGGACAATATTATCTATGGACAGGAAGGTAACGACGGCATAGAGGGCGGTGCCGGTAACGATATTATTTATGGCGGTGCTGGGAACGATCACCTGTATGGGGAAGCCGGGGATGACATTATTTATGGAGGGGAAGACAGCGATCGCCTCTATGGAGGAGAAGGGAACGATGTCCTCTTTGGCGGCGAGGGCAACGATCGCCTCTTTGGAGGTCCCGGTCGCGATACCCTCACCGGAGGTCCAGGTAACGATAGCTTTGGCATCGGTCCGGGCACCGGGGGAGACAGTCTGACGGAAGCCGATGTGATTACCGATTTTACCAAAGGGGAAGATATCATCGAATTCGTGGGCAACCTCAGCTTTGAACAGTTGGATATCTCTCAAGGCAGTGATGCTTATGCTGCCGATACCATCCTGCGCGATCGCCAAACCGGGGAATATTATGCCCGGTTGCAAAATGTCATCGCCACCAACCTAGACCCCTTCGATTTCGTTTAAACGCGCCGACAGGTACAGCCGTCCCGATTGCCGGTATGATGGGGAAAATAATAAATCCCCCGATAAGATGAATCCGGAATCCACACTCAACCAGCTAAAAGCCGCAAGTCCCCAAGGACAACTGCCTTCTAGCTATGGAGTTTACTTTAAGAATACCCTCGTGGCCCTGTGTCACGCCCTGGAAGATCATCTTTTGGAATCTTCCCCCACAGACTCAGACCAGAAACCCCTGGTTTTAGTCACCTTTCAACAAGGCAAGTGGTACTTGCAAGAAGCGGAACGATATTGGGACCTGGCCCAGCATTCCGGTGACGTGGCGATCGCCGCCCTCTCGGACAGTGGCTTTAGCACCCACCGCACCAACGAACTGGAAAACGTCTCCTTGGTGGAACTGGATCCCGAGGATAGCTTAGTTCATGAATGGAATTTAATCATTGTCGCGCCCACCTATCGGGCCATGCTGTTATGCCACGAACTCTCGGAAGAAGAGTATTTACCCGAGGGGCAACCTTCCGTAGATATGGAGCGAAAATTCTATGGAATGTGGACCTTTGACCCAGAACT
>CAYUEH010000393.1:0-5630 GCA_964442465.1 uncultured Laspinema sp.
CGCCTAAAGTGCGGGCGGCAGCTTCCAGTTCAGGGTCAACGCTGGCGATCGCCACTCTTGTGGATTCCACCATTAACGGGAGTGAGACTACTGTGGAGGCGATCGCCGCAGCTTGCCAAGTAAATAATAGATTAATTCCGAATACTTCTTTAATCGGACTGCCTCGCCCTAATATCAGCAATAATCCATAACCCACCACACTCGGAGGCAGGACCAAGGGTAAATTTAACACCGTCGAAACCAATAGTTGTCCCGGGAAACGGGTTCTTGCCAAGAAAATGCCTAACCCTAACCCTACAGCTAAGATGGCTAGGCTGGCAACTCCTATCACTTGTAATGACAAAAATAAGGGTTGCCAAATCATTTTAAAGGGTCCTCTCCCGGTAAAATAAATCCATGTTTTTGCATTAAAGGTCTACTTTTAGAGCTATTAATAAACAGAGCAAATTGCTCGGCAATCTCAGGATGATGGGCAGTCTTGGGGACAACTAACATCTGCTCAATGGGTTGATGTAAATCCTCGGAAATTAAGATCCATTGACCTGGACGATTTAGGCTGAGGGATAATGCGATAATCGCCACATCCACATTACCCGTTTCTGCATATTGCTGAGTTTGCCTGATGTTTTCCCCTAAGACTAACTTGGGCTGAATTTCCTCCCAAATTCCTATAGATTGCAAGGCTTGTTTGGCCGCAATCCCGTAGGGGGCGTGATCTGGATTGGCAATGGCAATTCGTTCAATTTCTGAGCTGGTTAAGTCCTGGAGTTCTTTTATAGGAAGGGAGCTATCTTCCCGATGCCACAGGGTAATTCGTCCGACCCCATACAATGTTTTTGTCTCCGAGAAAACTAGCGCTTTTTTGTCTAAATCCTCAATAGATTTTTTATCGGCTGCCACAAATAAATCAACAGGCGCACCTCGCTCAATTTGTTGTGCAAGTTGCCCTGTGGAACCCAAGTTAATCATCACTCTATTCCCCGTTTCCTCTTCCCACAGCTTGGCGATCGGGGGTAAGACTTGATTCAAACTTGCCGCTGCGGAAACCGTCAGGGTCACAGAGGCAGAGGAGGAGTCAGGCGGCTGGGTCCCCGTAGATATCCCACAAGCGACTAGCAGGGTGAGTAGGGCATAACCCATATATCTGAGCGGTTTTCGCCGATATTGTCCCATAGTTGTTGCAGTTGACCTGATTCGGGATGCTGCTATTATACTGGCATTATGCTAAAATACTTGCATAATCAGGGGTCAGGTCGTCCCAGACCCCTGATTGCCTAACTGCAATCTCCACCCTGGTCAATGCGATGCCCCCCTATCGGGCAGATTCTCCGCTAAAATCAACAAAACTGCTTCTTCTCACAAAAAAACCAAAAACGAGATAATTATGGACATACAAGCCGCCGTTGCTTGGCAAGCTGGAGAACCTCTAAGTTTAGAAACCGTCCAACTTGAGGGTCCCCAAGCCGGAGAAGTTATGGTGGAAATCAAAGCGACCGGAGTTTGTCATACCGATGCCTATACGCTATCTGGAGCCGACCCGGAGGGACTGTTTCCGGCTATCCTGGGCCATGAAGGGGCGGGAGTTGTGGTGGAAGTCGGCGATGAAGTCAAAAGTCTGAAAGTAGGCGATCGCGTCATTCCCCTCTATACCCCTGAATGTCGTCAATGCAAATACTGTCTCAGCAATAAAACCAACCTCTGTCAAGCAATCCGAGCCACCCAAGGCAAAGGAGTCATGCCTGATGGCACCAGTCGCTTCTCCCTCAACGGTGAAAAAATCCATCACTACATGGGAACATCCACCTTTGCCAACTTCACCGTTCTACCAGAAATCGCCGTCGCCAAAATCCGGGATGACGCCCCGTTCGAGAAAGTCTGTCTCATTGGTTGTGGCGTCACGACTGGCATTGGGGCAGTCATCAACACCGCCAAAGTCGAACCCGGGTCAAATGTCGCCGTTTTTGGTTTAGGGGGAATTGGACTCAACGTCATCCAAGGAGCGCGGTTAGTGGGAGCCAACCAAATTATTGGCATTGACCTCAATCCGGACAAACGGGACCTCGCTGAAAAATTTGGCATGACTCATTTCATCAACCCCAACGATGTAGATGATGTTGTTGCAGCCATTATCGACCTCACCGATGGCGGTGCAGACTATAGCTTTGAATGTATCGGCAACGTCAACGTCATGCGTCAGGCCCTCGAATGCTGTCATAAAGGCTGGGGCGAATCTATCATCATTGGCGTCGCGGGGGCGGGCCAAGAAATTAGGACCCGTCCCTTCCAACTCGTCACCGGTCGGGTTTGGCGAGGAACCGCCTTTGGTGGAGCCAAAGGTCGCCGGGATGTGCCTAAAATCGTCGATTGGTACATGGATGGTAAAATCGACATCGATAGTCTGGTCTCCCATGTTATCCCCGTCAATCGTATCAACGAGGCTTTTGACCTGATGCATACCGGGGAAGCCATTCGCACCGTTGTCACCTTCCCCGAATCATGACCCTTACCCTAACTCAGCAGAGTCGTTCCTTTGGCGGAACTACCCAGTTTTATCAGCATTCCTCCCAATGCTGCGACGCTCCCATGCGGTTCTCGGTTTATAGTCCTCCCCAAGCAGCCCAGCAACGGGTTCCCATTCTGTATTGGCTATCGGGGTTAACTTGTACAGAGGAGAACTTTATGAGTAAAGCTGGGGCACAACGTCTGGCCGCCCAATATGGCTTGCTGTTGGTCGCCCCGGATACCAGTCCCCGCAATCTGGGACTTCCGGGAGAAGAGGACCGCTGGGATTTCGGGAGTGGGGCCAGCTTTTATGTCGATGCGACGGAATTGCCCTGGGCGAAGCATTATCAGATGTACCGCTATGTCACAGAGGAACTTCCCCTCTTGATTGAGAAGAATTTCCCAGTGGATCCGACTCGTCAGAGTATTTTCGGTCATTCGATGGGGGGACATGGGGCGCTGATCTGTGCCTTACGCAATCCCTCCCGTTATCAGTCTGTCTCCGCCTTCGCCCCCATTACAGCCCCCATGTGTTGTCCTTGGGGGGAAACGGCATTTCGGGGCTATTTGGGGGAGAATCGTCAAACTTGGGCTGCCTATGATGCGAGTGAGTTAGTCAAGACTTCGGCTTGGCAGCGTCCGATTTTGGTTGACCAGGGGGACGCAGATTCGTTTTTGGCCCAAGGTCAGTTATTACCGGAACGGTTTGAGACAGCTTGTCAGCAGGCTGGTATTGACCTGCGGTTACGGATGCGATCGGGGTACGATCATAGTTATTACTTTATTGCCAGTTTCATGGATGACCATCTCCGCCATCATGCGGAGGCGTTAGGTTGTCTTTAGGATTTTTGGTGGCGAAGGGACACCACTCCCGCCATCCCCATCGTCCTAACCTAAGCCCTCCACGTTGTGGCGGGCCGAGTCAAACCGAAACCTTGGCAGTTTACTGAACCGATCGCCCCTTCGGCAGTCATTCCAAACCAAACCCAGTTACCCCAGACATCTAAAGAATATCGGTCACATCGGGTTCTTTCAAATGAGTCCCCGAAACTCACAGAGGAATCACAGGCCGTTGTGGGTTAGAATGGCTGGCATATTCAAAGAGTTGGCTTAAGCAGGAGACAGTCCAAAAATCACCTTCTCAACCTGAAGACAACCAGAGCGACTGGCAATTATTGTAAATGTCTTAATATTAAGAAATAAGGCGTGGGTTTTACGGACAGCGCTGTTCGTAAACGCGATGATTTTCATTAGACCTCTTGCAAAATAACGGATTGATCCCCCCAACCCCCCTGATTATCCCCCTCCCGTCCCCCTTGGGAAGGGGATAATCAGGGGGACAGGAGGGGGATCTATATAGCGATTCGGTCAACTCATTATGTACTTTTCAAAAGTGCGGAATTTAGTCCAGATAGTCGCCATATCCTCAGTGCCAGTCGGGATGGAAACGCCGGCCTGTGAGATACTTCGAGTAATCTGCATATCATCTCCAGTGGATTCACCCCCAAAAAAATGAGTCCGCGTAGGCAGACTTCGCTTGTGTAGCCGCGATTTGAATCGCCCGGTTTGAGGGGTCTCCGATTCTTGACCCTTACCAAACCCCCGTTTCAGAAATATCTTCGGTGCCTTCGGGACAGACCAATGAACCATTAACCGATTGAGGCAAGTTTTCCATAATGTTAATATCTTCTCCCTCACAGAGAATGGCATCGATCGCAATTTCAGAATTGCCTAGATTCACTTGATTCTGCTGATTGGATTGCACCCAAACAATTCCCAAATAACTTTTATATCCCGCTTGACGAGGAATGGCGTAATGTAACGCTGCACCCTCAATCCTGCGCATCCAATACAAATAATTGGGCGTTTTCTGAGGATGGTTTTGGAAAAGTTTAAGCTGGTTTAAGGAAGAGCTAAAAGTCTGATGCACTAAAAAATATTCAGCCTGGGTTTGATTCATCACTTTAACCAAGAAACGACCTCTGTGCAGACGACTCTTGCACAAGGACACAGACTGGCTGTTCAGGGTAGGGTAGCTCGACACAAGTCCCACCCACAAATAGCCCCAACCCAGAAGCAATATCCAGGTCATTGTATTGATAAGCATCTTGAAAATGTAGCCTGGATTATTCATGACTCGCCTCACTTTTAAAAAGGTTTTCAGAAATCATTCAAAATTCAAAGAGTTGTATCCCCAAATAATTGGAGGGATTAAGGGAAGACGGTTTCCACTGGCGTTGTACCTGGAGGACATTGAAAATTACCCTCATGCTTCTGGGGAAGAACTGCCATGATATTGGTTTCTTTTGCCTGACAGACAATCGAGCGAGTGAGGGGTAAAGCATCAGATTCACCTGGAGTGGCATGGGGGACAGTCCAGACGATTCCCAGATAGCTGGGTTGTTTGATATTCAGAGCAATGCCATAGTGAAAAATCGCCCCTTCTATTGGCCGCAAAGCATAGCGATACTCGTCTTTAAGTGGTTTGATGCCAATATCTAATTCCGTCAAAGACTTTGTAAAGGTTTGGGTTTCTAAGAAATAGACTTGTTGGGCGCGATTCATCGAAATTACCTGATTTTGAGGGGAAGATTTCAGGTGGCGACATGGGTCATCTGTAACCAATCGTGCTGTCATAGCAACAGCGATCGCAAAGCTTAAAAGAAAAAGCCAAATGGGCAAGCTCAGGCCAGTTTTTTCTGCTAAATAGTTTTGAGAAAACATCGGGAATATATCCAATAATAATCCAGAGGTTAGTGAGCCGATTCAGCAACCGAAAGGGTAAAACACTTAGGGAGTTTAGCCCCAAAACTCCCACAGAATTATCACCAGATTGGTAAGACCAAGATTAACCAGACAAGCACCAGCCAAGAGAGGGAGAAAAGAAAGGTTGCAGGTAAGAATCGCGCAACTATTATGAGGATATGGGAGCATCTCCGAAAAGCCCCGAAGACCTGACCCCACCCCCCTGCCCCCCTCCCCTTAGCAAGGGGAGGGGGGTGAACTGTTCGTTGATTGAGATGCTCCCGGATAGAGCGGTGATTATTATATAGCGTTTCCCATAGCTATGAGGTACGTTTTTGGAGTGCGAGCATCTTGCTCGCTATCTTAGACAGCGAGCAAGATGC
>CAYUEH010000394.1:0-5610 GCA_964442465.1 uncultured Laspinema sp.
AGAGAATGCTTTGATGAGTTCTGTCCCACTTTGTTACAATTAATTACAATCAGATTAACCTAGAATAAAGGGGGGCATCACCCCGACTGTGCAAGCGATCGCTCGATCTAAACCTTGGTTTACCCTATTGAAAAGTACATGGCTCTAACTGTTAGCGTTCCTCCGATATTAAGCTCGTTGCTGCCATCCTTACCTCTGGATAGCCTCTTTTCTACCCAGGGGATTATGGTGATGCTACTCGCCGCTTATGGCGTGGCGATGTGGATGTTCCTCACCAGCGCCCCGAAAGTTTACACCATTATGGTTTCAGATTTGGAGACTGCCCGACAGCTTTATGAAGGACTGCTGGAATTGCCAGCGGCGGAAGTCCCCTTACATTATTACTATAACTACGAGCAAACCCTGGGCGGCACCGGCATTGACCCCCTTTATATGTCTTCCCCAATGGGGTCCACGGCGACGCAAACCATTGCCGGACCTGATGGACTCTGGTATCAATTACAGAAGAATACTCAACTGCACGTGATTTCTGGGGCGAGTTTAGGCAGCAAGAACCGCCAACGCCATGTTGGGTTTGACCATGACTGCCTCGAACAGTTGCTATTGCGGGTGCAGATGAGCGGAGTCAAGTACAAAATCCGGCGAGAAAAGCCCCTGAATTTTTTGGTGAAAGACCGCCAAGGGCGGGTGATTGAGATGACTGAGGTTTCAAATTAAGCTCAAGAATAATCCGGCGATCGCCCTGGGAAGGGTTCGCCGGATTTTACGGGATCAGGAGATTCATTCCTGCTGCTGCTGCGCTAATCTCGTGGAATTCTCGATCGCCTGCTTGCCTTCATTCAGGAGATAGTCAAAAAAGGTCCGCGCCACTACGGAGAGTTGTTTGCCACTGGGATAAATGGCATACCACTGTCGGGGAATGGGAAAACCCTCAACATCGAGAATTGTCAGTTGATTTTGCCACCCATCCAGGGTCAAAACATGACGAGAGAGCACGGAAATGCCCAATCCTCCGGCGATCGCCTGTTTGATGGCTTCATTACTCCCCAAATCCAGGCGCACCTTCACCGCCACCCCCCGATCTTCAAACATTTTTTGCACCGCTTGCCTGGTCCCAGAACCCGGTTCGCGCATGATAAAGGGTTCCCCATTCAACTGTTCAATGGGGATATTTTTCTGGGATGCCAAGGGATGATTCATCGGCGCTAACACCACCAGGGGATTGTCCAGAAACTCATGGCACAAGACATCCGGAGTCGCCGGAGGCTGGCTTAAAATATAGAGATCATCAAGATTGTCATTGAGTCGTTCTTGCAATCCTTCGTGGTTGGTCACCTTGAGGGAGATTTCAATTCCCGGATAGCGTTGACAAAAGGGTCCGAGTAAGCGGGGGATTACATATTTGGCCGTGGTGATCACGCTCAGTTTTAATTGTCCTTGTTTGAGACCTTGTAGATCGGCCACCGTCATTTCAAATTGGGAGAGGCGATCGAAAATATCTCGACAAGTGCCGAGTAATTCATCTCCTACTTCGGTCAAATATAGCCGTTTCCCGACTTGTTCAAACAGTGGCATTCCCACGGACTTCGCCAACTGTTTGACTTGCATCGAAACCGAGGGTTGCGTTAAAAATAGTTCTTCAGCAGCACGAGTAAAGCTCTTATGACGAGCCACGGCTTCAAAGACTCTAAGCTGGTGTAGGGTTGACTGCTTCAATGGCCTTTCTCCTCAGAATAACCCTTTCATATAGACTTGAGTCTATTATATTCATAAATAATTACTCTTTTTACTTATGGTTTTTAGGGTTAATATAAATTTACATACAAAACAACTGTATGACTCCCTTCCTGGAGCGTTGCACTAGGAGTCGGTCCTCGGTTGGTTCTTGCTGTGGCTATTATCTCGTATTTTTGACAGCCGGCGATCGCCTTTTTCGTGCAACGCTCTTTTTTCCTACTGCCAACGGTTCCTACGGCTTCTGTCTGCCAAAATTACCTCCTCATTCCGCTCAGTTCACCCTCCCTCGATCGCCCACCTTAAAAATTCAACCGCTGTGGTCCTCTGGGGTGACGAGATAGAACCGGCAGGGGGCATCCTCCAACCGACTGCGGAGTCCGGCGATCGCCACAACGCCAAATGTTCTACTGGGGGATCAGCATAGAAACTCTCGCCTCCGGGTCCCAAGAGGGCAGAACTCCAGTGGGTAAAATAATCATGACTGACGCGGTGGATGGGAAAGGGGGCAAATAGAGGGACCCCCCAACCATCAATGGCAATGAAGGCTTTAATGGGACATTGAAGAGAAGATAACCCCCAGGCGGCCCCGATCGCCCCGACGACTCCCGCGCTAAATCCGATCCAGATCAGCGGTTCAGTGGATGCGGGTCGATTCAAGTCGATCGCCCCGCTTTGGTGCAAAAACTGCAAGATTTCTAGGGGAAAATAGGGGCGATCGCCAGGGGGGAGAATCCAAACCGGGGGAGTTCCCCCCGACGAGACTCGGTTCGGCAGCAAAGTCGAGACAAAACTCAGGGTCAGGTTCTGCTCGTGAATTCCCGGACAAATAATTAGCACCAGATTACAGCCTTAATCAAACTATAAATTTTTGTTTGCCCTTTTCTGCCATGATAATCAAATCAGTTTCCAGCAGAAAGAATGGAATCGGGTAGGAATCCGAAAAATCGGGGTGCAAATTCTTTCAGCTCAGGGTTGGGTTAGCCTGGAAGCACCAAGGGGTCCCAACTGATTGACAGCAGGGGGGATGGCGGGAATACAGGGATGGGTTCTGAAGCGGTCCCTCGGCAATGAGGAAGAATTGTAAGGCTCACAGAGAAAATTACCTTACACTGCGATCGGGGTAATTCAATCGGCAGATGTAGCACTCGATCAGCAGAAGGGTGAAAAACGCGATCGCCTAAAGATTGCGCTACTCTAATGGATGTGATGGATGCTCAGGGGAGGGGTCTTGTCAACGCACCGATGTTTCGTACCTTGTATTCAAAAAGGACCTCAATAAAGGATATAAACCTTGCCGTTACTCTGGTGTAAACAATAGAACGATGCCGTTAATTTTGATTGTAGATGATGCACAATTTACCCGTCGGGTTATCTGTAAATCCTTACAAAAAGAGGGATATATTACCCGAGAAGCCTCTAATGGACGAGAGGCGATCGGTCTGTTAGATGAAGAAGTACCCGATTGTATTTTATTAGATTTATTGATGCCGGAATTTGATGGATGGGATGTTTTAACCTTTTTAAAGGAGAACAACTACAAGATTCCCGTGATTGTGATTACAGCCGATATTCAAGAAACCTCCCGTCAACACTGTTTTGATTTGGGAGCCAAGGCAGTGATTAATAAGCCGCCTAAACCGGATGAGTTGAATAATACCCTGAAAAAAGTCTTGGGTTGTACAGAGGAGAATGCTCGATGAATTTAACCGTTGACCAACTGGATACCTTGCAGGAATTGGTCAATATTGGGGTGGGCAGAGCAGCAAGTGTCCTCAATGAAATGATTGAGTGCCACATCCGCTTGCAGGTACCATTTATCCGCGTGTTTTCCCCCGGACAAATGAAGCAGGAACTGGAAAATCGCCTGGGAGTTTCTCTGGTTTCAGCGGTACGCCTAGGCTTTACTGGCTCATTTAGTGGTCTGGCCCAGCTTGTTTTTCCCACAGATAGCGCCTCTAAATTAGTGGCTTTGTTGACCAATGAGGAAGTCGGAACTCCCGACCTCGATGCTGTCAAAATCGGAACCCTGACAGAAGTGGGAAATATTGTGATCAATGGGGTGATGGGTTCAATGAGCAATTTGCTCAGACAGCATCTCAATTATTCCCTACCGATGTATTTAGAAGATACCGTCGAACACTTGTTGAGTTCTAAGCAATTAGAGCCTAACACCACGATCTTATTAGCTCAGGCTCGGTTTACGATTGAACAGCTCCAAATTGCGGGAGATATTATCTTAATTTTTAAGCTCGGGTCCTTTGATGCCTTACTAACAGCCCTAGAAATGATAGAAGAGGGTGAGGAAGAATGAATGAGGAGATCCAAAAAGTTGAGGAGAAGTTTGGAATTCTTGACCGAGTTCCCGTCGGTGCTTGCGTCCTGCGGTTCGATTTTATTGTACTGTTTTGGAATAGTTGCTTAGAGGATTGGACAAAAATTTCAAAAAGCGAAATCGTAGGCAAGAATTTGGGCGATCGCTTTCCTCATTTAACCCAGCCGAAGTATCACCACCGTCTCCAACAAGTCTTTGAAGGCGGTCCTCCGACTATTTTTTCCTCCCAACTGCACAAACACCTGATTCCGGCGCCCCTTCCCGATGGGGAATTCCGGATCCAACATACCACGGTAACCGGGGTTAAATCCTTTGTTGGTCAGGGGTTTTACGCTCTTTTAGCCATCGAAGATGTCACGGACCTGACTCGCCGCCTTCAGGATTATCGGTCCATGCGCGATCGCGCCTTAGAAGAAATTGAGGAACGCAAGCAAGCCCAAGAAGCATTACACCAAAAAACCCTAGAACTACAAGTGCGTCAGCGCGAATTAATCTTACTCAGTGAAATGAGCGATTTACTCCAAGCTTGCCTGACAGTCAAAGAAGCCTACAGTGCGATCGCCCAATCCTGTAAATTACTCTTTCCCAACATTCCCGGTGCAGTTTTTATTATTAACTCCCTCAATAATTTGCTCGATGTCGTTGCTAGTTGGGGCATTACCTTTAGCAGTCAAAAAGTATTTGCCCCCAATGAATGTTGGGCATTGCGCCGAGGACGGGTGCATTTTGTCGGGAATATGCAAAATGGCTTAATTTGCCAACACCTTCATCAAAATCTCTTACCCGCTGAATATTGCTGCGTCCCGATGATGGCTCAAGGAAAAGCCTTAGGTGTCCTCTATTTATGCGCCCCAGATAAAGGACCCTTATCCAATACAACCCAACTGTTAGCCATGACAGTTGCCGAACATATTGCCCTAGCCTTAGCCAATTTAAAATTGCGCGAAACCCTCCATAACCAAAGCATCCGTGACCCCCTAACTGGCTTATACAATCGCCGCTATTTAGAAGAATCCCTGGAACGGGAAGTCTATCAAGCTGAACTCAAGGGATATCCCCTCTCCCTGATCATGATCGATGTCGATCACTTCAAAGAATTTAACGATACCTTCGGTCACGAAGCTGGAAATCAAGTCTTACGACAATTGGGAGAGTTTTTCCAAAAAAATATCCGACCCACAGATATCCCCTGTCGCTATGGAGGGGAAGAATTTACCCTCATTTTACCCGAAGCTCCTTTAAGCGTCACTCAAGAGCGCGCCCAACAATTGCGAACCAAGATAAAATTGTTACAAGTCGAATATGCAGGCCAATCCCTCGGCTGTATCACCCTCTCTTTAGGTGTTGCCAGCTTTCCCCAACATGGCAAAACCGGACTAGCCGTCCTCCGTGCCGCTGATGTCGCCCTCTATCAAGCCAAAGCAGCCGGTCGCGATCGCGTCGTCACCGCCTCTTAATCCTTCATGAACCCCGAAACAGCCACCTCTTCTACCTGTTCGTAGTAACAACTTCAGTCGTTCTCAATTGTTCGTAGTAACGAC
>CAYUEH010000395.1:0-5598 GCA_964442465.1 uncultured Laspinema sp.
TAACCGACAGCAACCGGGCAACATTTGAGCGGTTGTCCAGCGAGATTGATGCGGTGAACGATGCCATCCGGGCAAGCGCCGGAGGAAATACCCCGGAACCCATTAACCTGGCCTACCTGGCTTCGTTGATGGAGCAACTCACCCTCGAATCAGCCAACCAGTTGAGCCGCGAAGACTATATGCGCCTGCGGATGGAGGCGCGGCAGATGGCAATCACCGAGGAGATGGAACGCCAAAAACAACTCCAGGAGATTGAGCGCATCCGCCAACAAAGCGGGATTTCCCTCCCGAGTCGCTCGCGTAGCGTCTCGGAACGAGAATCGCCCACAGGAGGCCCACCTGATGAGCCGAACTAAACCCGACCCCCTGACAACCCGCCAGCTTGGGTTACTTCTAGCGGTCACTTTATTTAGTGGGTCCATTGCCGCGTGGATTGCATCGCTGACCCCCCAAACCTCCTCGGCAGTGAGGCAAACCCAGGGGGCGATCGATGTACTCACCGAACGCACCCCGAACGACAACTGGGGCTTTTTCCTGGGAACCTCCATTGCCTGCCTCGCGGGAGGAAGCCTCATCCTCAGCCGCAAGGAATTTTTCGACCCCTCCACCCTCCGGGATGACGCCATCAGCACCATCCTTGCTTTGACTTCCCACTCCAACTACTTGCTTGCGGGAGGTCTCCAAGCCACTGCCAAAATTGCCCTGACCTCACCCCCAGCCAAGAAGGGAAAAGAGGTGGTCCTCCGGGTCATTCCCCCGCAGTTGAAAAGTGCGGCGGAAAAGTTGAGCGGCGATCGCAAATGGTTCGTGGAGTGGGCGGGATTCCGGAAAGGATTGGGCGGTCAATCCTGGCAGTGCAACTTCGTCGTGGGTCTCCCAGGCTCGGGCAAAACCACCGTCGTCAACGAGATTATCGTCGGGTTCATCCGCTTTAGTGAAGGCACGGGGCAACTCCGCATCTTCGATATCAACTACGGCAAACCCGACGACTCGGGCAGGGTGAACACCTGGATGAGTTTACCCCTGAATCAAATAGTGGAAGCCCAATTCGACCGCATCCATGCGGGGATTAATGCGGTCTGGGATGAGTTGGAAAAACGCCGCCAGCAAGCGATTAAGGTCGCCTCGGATGGGGGCAAGCAAACCCTCAACTTCACGCCACTCCTCTGTGTTATCGACGAACTCCCAGCCTTGATGAACACCGCCAAACAGCACGAGGTGGATGAGGAGATTAAAGAGAAGATAGCCGACATCCTGACGATGGGGCGCGGCTACCGGGTCAAGCTCCTCCTCATCTCCCAGATGCTCGCCGTTGGCTCGGTCGCCCTGACTAAGGCACAGCAACAACAGGTTAACAAGTTAATCCTGGGGACATCAGCCCTTGACCCCGACATCATCAACCGCATCCCCGGCACTGCCCAAGATTTGCGGGCGGAAATCGAGCCTTTACTCAAGCAGAAAAAGCGGGCTTGTGTGGTGCAGTTTGGCGCGAGTCTACCCGAGGTTAGAGTCATCCCCGAAATCGACATCAAAGCTCACCGGGTAAGGGTTTGCGCTACTGACCCGGACGAGGTTTGGTGGCGTGAGACTTGGACGGGGGAGACTCGCAAGCGGGTAGAAGACCTTGCTAGAAGTTATGCCAATGGCGAGATTAAATCGCCTCTAAAAGGGGAAGTTATCTCGCTATTCAACATCACCAACATGAGTAGAGACGAGCGTTACAAGCGCTTTGTTAGCCCCGTCTGGAACGAGTTAGTTAATAGATTTAAACCGGAGCAAAAATCATGATGAAAAATGTAGGCACGGCCATCATTGGCGCGGGTGCAATTTGGATTCTTTGGAGTCCGCTCATTGCCCCAATCGGGCGCGGGATGTTTACCCAGCGAATTAACCCCTCTCGCAATGCCTCCCCTGATAGTGTGGTGCAGTTCTTCAGTGCGGGCACTGCCAACATGATTGGCAAGGGTTTTGAGAACTATGACACCGAAAACTTAGGACGACGGTTTGACGAACCCAACCCTCAAATTCGCTTACCCGGTGATGATTTCTGGCTGACGGACCCGCGCCGGTATATCCCCTTTTTGCGCCCCAACCCCCAGCCACCGCAACAACAGCAGCGGAATTTATCGCCCCATAACCAGGTGATTCAGCCCAATGAAAACTGCCCACCGGACCAGCAATGGATTGATACTCGCACCGGACAAGTTTTCTGTAGATAGCTAATAAAAACGACCCCCATTGATTGATTCTTTGGGGGTTATTTGTTCGTGAATAAGAGAGAAAGGAAATGAAAATTACCCATATTTTAGCATTGATTGGATTAGCGGCGATTGCCCAATACTTTGGGCTGTTTTCCCGATGGGGAATTGACCTAAGCAAACTCAAACCCCCATCGCCGATTACTTCGGGTTCTTCCCCGACCTCGCCTCAACCGGAGGGTTGCCCCTATTCATATAGTGAAGTGCTGATTTTCACCCTGAACGAAGTTGGGGCCAGCCTTCCCCCTGAATGCCTCAAACGGGATGAGGGTCAAATCTGATGGCTAATACCAACCTAGAATCAGCCCTCGCCCGTGGCATCTCCAAGGGAATTCGGGAGGGAGTTGGCGGTGCTCTTGCCGATGGACTGGTCGGGTTAGCGGCGATCGCAACCCTGGCGGCGATTCTCCTGAACTTTTCCCCTGCCCAAAAACCCACCTCAACCGAACCTGACCCGGATTGGAATCGCGGACTAAAGCGAGGGGACCCGGTGGCCGGGTACATAGTCGGCTCGGATGTCGGTTACCGCATCCACCCCATCAGTGGACAAAGGGCCTTCCACGCTGGTGTTGATATCGCGGCTCCGACGGGCACACCTGTGTTTGCTGTCGGGTTGCCTGGGGTGGATACGGTCCGGGTTGACTGTGGGAATGAGCCGGGAAGGGCTGGAATCTTCGCCACCATCTCTAGCGCCAATCCGTCGAATCCCTCCCAAACTTTCCTCGCCATGCACCTATCCGTTTGCAACCCGGGCGAGTACCAGCCAGGGGAATCGTTCGGGAAGGTCGGCAGCACGGGCGGGTCAACAGGTCCTCACCTGCACTGGGAATCCAGACCCGATGGGACCAAGGAAAGCGTCATTCCCCCCGAATATTGGTCCCTCTACCAAGTCATCACCGGGAAGCTCCCCCCGCGTTCATCCTCCAATTTGTCAACAGGTTTCGATGCAGCATATCAATGGACCCTGGGAAAAGAGGGCGGATGTTCGGACCATCCGGCTGATAGGGGAGGGCGCACCTACAAGGGCATCATCCGGTCGGTGGCTCAGAGGCACGGCTACTCGGACCCCTGCACGATGCCGGAATCCAAAATTCAAGAAATCTATTTGAAGGAATACTGGGAACCCGCTAATTGTGGCGAGTGGCAAACGGCTCAGATGCAGCTTGCTTGTTTTGACACGGCGGTGAACTTTGGGGTGGGGGGTTGGCAGATGTTCTCAGCCCAGGGGAAGCGGCGGGACGGGCATCGGTATCCCCCACTCCCCAGGGATGAGCGGGCAGCAGCGGGGGCGATCGCTCAGTGGCGGCTCGAATTTCGGGATTTTCGGGTCAGGGAAGCGCCGGACCAAAGTGTTTTTTTGAGGGGCTGGCGCAACCGGGACCGGGCATTGCTGGAGAAAATAAAATGATGTTAGCCCCTCTCAGTGAGGGGTTTTTTGTTGGAATCGCAACCCAGACCCTCAGCTAGAGGAAATAGGCTTAGTCAGATGGCCGCCTAAATTGCTCCGTTTTTTGTCAGCAGCGCACTAGGAATAGGATTGCGCCCCATCCTAATTTTGGCCTAAATTGGGTCGGGGTCGGAAATCAACCTTGGGAAATTCATCCGCACTTATGAAATGGTCCATGCCGAATCGACTTCTCCCGTGCCGATTCCATGTTGATCGCTTCTAGGGGTAGGGCAACTTCAAGATCGCTTCTTGCGGTAAGTCATTGAATTTTAGATTTAAGATTTTGGATTTAAGATTTTGGGACTATTGAATCTGCTCTCGTACCCATTGACGAAATGCCTTCAGTACCTTATTTCTGCCCAAGGTTTTGCTCTGAAGCAAATAATGAGGAATCATTTGCTTCAGAGCAAAACCTGGGAAATTAGGACTTTCTTCTACTTCTTTATATTGTCCGAATTCCAGCACATTGATTTGCAGATTTCCCCGCTCAAATCGCCAAAGTTCAGGCACTTGCAAAGCCTCATAAATACTGGGATGAGTTCGAGAGGTGATCTCAATTTCGATAGCCAAATCAGGCGGCGGATCGACACTTAAATCAATTCGTTTCTTGCCGCGAATCGTCGCTTCATTTTGAATATAAAAACACTGATCAGGCTCCAATCCTTGAGCCCTAGGCTTTTTGAAGGTTGTTGAACCCAAACTCCGAAACTCAATATCCAACTCGAATAATAACGCCTTAATCAAATCACCGATGATTTCCTTATCATCCTCATGCTCCGGTAGCGGCATCATAATCTCCAGCAGCCCATTGTCATACGCCAGTCGAGACCCTCGGTGGTCTCCCAATTCATCCAGGATGGTTTCAAACTCCTGCCAGGTGACATCATCTAATATGACTCGTTGCCCTGGTGGAACATTGATTCGCCGTAACTCTAATAGCATGGTTTTACCTGCTTCACTAAATTCCTACCCAACCTTCGTGCGGATACTAAAACCATTATGAGCCTGCATCATAGTGACCTGCCCAAAATGGTGGCGAAATTCGCCACCATAGTTTAAACCTATAAAGGTCTAATACCTTTATAGGTTTATAGGTGTAGATGACCTCGCAACTCTTCCACATTGCGGATTTTGGACCAATCCACATCAGAGGATTTGAGCAAATCTATCGCCACTTGAATGAGATGCTGAGGATAAACGCGGTCAGCCGGAGCCACCGTCTCCGAGTTGTTATCCCGGATAATCTGAGCGGTATCCGATAGCCAGTCTTTCTGGTGCCGCGAAATTTTGATGTTCACCGTGACTTGTTTCTCCTTGGCGCGAGTTTTCCGTTTGGCTTTATCCTTAGAGGAAGATTGTGCATTGGGGGCTGAGAAAGTTTTAGGTTCAACGGCTTCCGGTTCAACGGCTTCGACAGTTTCAACGGCTTCGGATTCTGCCGGTTGAGAGTCTTGTCGGATGCCCGAAAACTGAGAGAGCTTTGACAACTTTCCCCCCATTTTTTTATTAGACATTCCAAGCCTCCACGCATTCTTTAGCCATTGCCTTATAAGCCTTCGCCCCCACTGAACCCGACGCATAGCTAGTGACGGGTTTTTGATGGGCGATAGATTCAGCAACCGAGATATTATCCGGGATGCAGGTATTCAACAACCGAAAATCCAACTCGGGAGCCGCCTCGAACAGGAGCAAATCTGACTCAACCGTGAGGGTCAACCGTTTGCGATACCGGCAGCGCACCACGTCTATCGGCAAATCGGGGCGTTCATCCCGAATCAGTTCAACCGCTTCCGAGAGTCCTTTGAGTGCAGCGGGTTCACTGACCACCGGGACGAGAATCCGATCGCAACTCAAAATCGCCTGAACCGAGGTAACGGTCAGACCGGGGGCGCA
>CAYUEH010000396.1:0-5595 GCA_964442465.1 uncultured Laspinema sp.
GGGTGGGCATTGCCCACCTAGATTGGGTGGGCATTGCCCACCCTACAATTTTTAATGCTTTGATCAACCGGATTTAGTATTAGATCTCCCGACAGTCCCCCTTACCAAGGGGGAAGCCAGTGGAATAACTGTTTATTTAACGGGGGGCTTTAAAGAATTTGGCAAGAGGTCTAAGATCAACAATCTCATAACAACGGCAGAATAAAAAACGCCTCTTAAAAGCAAATACTGTTGCTTTTAAGAGGCGTTTATAGCAAGTTCCAACCTCATGAGGCTCGGTTTAAAGCCCCTCTCCCTCCTGGGGGCCGCCGTCGGTTTGGGGCCGCCATCGCTGTACGCTCTGGATCTGGGAACCGCTATATTCTGGATTAAATAGGCGGACTGTAGCCTCCTATGCAGACACAGTTAGACTGTAATTCGTATTCACACCATCGAACCCAGGAGTGACGAGCACTAGGTAATCCCCGGGGGTTAACGAGCGACTGAGGGCTTCCGGTGTTGTCCCACTTTGAATGGATTCAGCAATCAAGTTCCCTTGCTCGATCGCCCCATTATTATTCACCGCTTGATACAGTCTTAATTCTGCATCATCATTGAGACCCGTGAGCAATAAATTAACGTTTCTCACATCATTGAGCACAAACCGGAAATAGTCTTCGTCGTCTGCATCCCCCACAAAGTCATCGATTCGGCGAGTCCCGGACAAAATCCCCAGATTGGTTGCTGTATTCTCGCTGTTCCCCCCCAAGTCTCCGGTGACTGGGGTAGCAATCAAATTCAAATTGTACGGAGTTTCAGCCCCCGGTACGCCCTGGGAAACATTCACAAAATAGTTCCCTGCCGTGAAAAATCCCGTGATGGAATCTTGGAGGGTTCCGGGTTCCGTGGAAAGGCCAACCCCTTCCGTGGCATCAACCAATCCATCATTGTTACTATCAAAAAATAGTTCGAGGTCGGCATCTTGAGTCATGCCATTGATGACCACATTTAAGTCGGTCGGTCCACTCAAACTAAAGCGGTAGAAGTCATTAGGATCGCTATTAGAAATGGACTGATTAAAGGTGCTAACTCCCGAGATCAACCCGGCATCTAAAGCCGTTTGCGGGGTGTTCCCAGGTCCTACCGGGACAGGAGGCGGTGGTGGCGGAGGTAACGGTTGCAGGGGTGTTCCTCCGGGAGTTGCAATCCGCCCTTCTTGTATTCCATTGGATAAATAATGTTCAAATGCTTGCTGGAAGTTGAACCCAAATGCTTGCTGTAAATCGGGATTAGCGCCTAAATAGAAGCGAACATTAAAGTTGGGAGAGGAAGTCCGTCCTTCATTCACCCCAATAAATTGAAAGTGTTCGACTAACTGCCGATTATTTAATCCCGCTTGTTGTAAGTCTCGGTTGGCGGCTCGGTAAAAGTTGGGATCAAAGGCGATCGCAGAAGCCCGACCCTCGTTAATCCCAAAATTTTGGTAATGATTAAACAGGGCTTCACTCCCCACAACCCCTGCCGATGCCAATCCAGGATTGGCACTGCCATAAAAAGCCGGATCGAAAACTAATGAAAAGGGGCGATTTTCTCGGACCCCAAAGTTAGAAAGATGATCGTAAAGTTGCCTGCGGGTCGTCAACCCAGCCGCAGCTAACCCGGGATTATTCCGCCGGTAAAAGTCTAAATCCACTACGGGGGAAAATACCCGTCCTTCATTTAGACCAAAGTTTACTAAATGGTCCAAGGCTTGCTGATTATTTAATCCTCGCAAATCTGGATTAACAGCGCGATAAAAATCCGCATCCAATAAGTTGATTGCCATAATTTACCTCACCCTATTTGGGCGTTACATTTCGTGGGTTACATTTCGGGGAGCGTCTAGGGGTTTGTTTGATTGTCAAACCTTGACCTAGACTAATTGTTAAAAAGGGCATCAATATTTAATTATGATTGATTTTACCAGGGTCTGTCAACCAAAATCAAAAATAAATCTTAATTTTTCTCTAATTTTCCTCTGCCACCCTTCATCCAAATCCTTGCCAAGGAAAGATTCCAGCGATTTTCGCCGACTCTATCTAGCTAAAAATAAATCCTCAAAAGGGGTTAATTTGCTTCCTCATCGGTCAAGACGGACTGATTTGATCGGCCATCCATCCCCACTAGAGTATGATATAGCCGTCCTAAATCAATGGCCTCATTCTGGGATAAGGCAACGCCGGGTTTTCCTGCGTCTCAATTTCAGGAAGGATTTGAAATCCAACGATAAATTGATGAAATTAAGGGAAACACCGGAATTAATTGAGTTGGGTTCAACGGAAAGGGAAGAGAGATTTTCCGAAATCACCGTTACCGATAGAGATTTAGTTGCTGAAACTAATGATTTAGCCCCTGACTCCGGAGACAACCGATCGCATTCAAACCTGATTTCTGCCAGTCAGGGAAGTTATCCGACCCCTCAAGTATCCCGGGGTTTGGACAGGGTTTCATGAGGGTTGAGGTCGATCGCATTCATGACATTTACCACCTGAGCGATCGCCGATGCTTGCTGTTGCGCGGTGAGGGCAATATTTTGATTGTTAACAAAAATCTTGTCAATCGCTTGAGCCACCCCATCAAATGCCTCAGCCATTTCTTGAACGATCGCCACCCCCGTTTGTACCGTTTCGATCCCCTCTTCCGTTACCGTCACCGTAGAGGCGACTGCCGTCTGGATATCACGAATTAAATTACTAATCTTTTGTGCGAGGATCTTACTTTGGTCCGCTAAAGACCGAATTTCGCTGGCAACCACCCCAAATCCCTTCCCCTGATCCCCCGCACGACTCGCTTCGATCGCCGCATTCAACGCCAGAATATTGGTCTGAGTGGCTAAATGACTGACCGATCGAGAAATCTCCCCAATTTGAGCCGCTTGCTGTTGAGTCCGGGTAATCTCATCAGCGATCGCGCCTACCTTCTGCTCTAACGTATTCATCCCGGTTTGAGTGCGGTCCACCGCCGCCTTTCCTCCAGATGACAGCGATCGCGATCGATGAGCTTGAGCATCTGCCGCCTTGGCTTGCTCTGCCGTAGCACTAGCTGACACCTCCAATTCATTCATCGTTGCTCTAATTTGAGCAAAAGCGGTTGCCAACTCCCTAGACAGAGTTTTTTGCATCTTCGCCCGATATTCAAGGGATTCAAATGCCTCTTTCAGTCCAGTTTCTGCTTGAAGTCGCTGGATATCGATATGTCCCAGGGTCCAGGCATTCCACCCAATCAACCCGGAAAAAACCATCACATTTAATATCCCCAAAAGCGAAATTCCCATTTCCGCCGTGTATAACTCTCCCCGCCAGCCGATTAAAATGATCCAACATAACACCGGAGGGATACCAATTGCTGCGGGATAAAACCGTCTTGCCATCAATCCTCCGGCAGTGGGACTGGCGATCGGGGCCATAATTCCCGCATCAAGACGCGCAAACAGCATCGCCAAGCACAGCACGATAAATCCCACCGCCGTATGCAATGCCATCGCTGTAAATGCTTTATCTAAGCGATAAAAAAACGCATTGCCATACAAGTACCCCAAAAACCCAAAAAACGCAATTAAAAATCCGACAATCGTTAAACATTGTGCCGCTAAATAGTTCGGCCTAGGAATACAAATCAGCACCAAAGCCGAACCCAACAACAGAAAATTAAAGGCACTATTCGGTGCCATCCGTCCGGGAGTCGCCGTCGCCACAGCATCCACAGCTTCTTTAAAAAACAGTTCATCAATGCCTAAATTGACCCCAAACCCATACTGCATCAAAGTCAACAACCCTACAGCCACAACCAAGAGGGCGCAAATTAAAGCCACCCGCCTGCTCTGAGTCTCTCTGGACCCGCGATGCCACAAGCTAATACAAGTTCCTCCCAAGATAAAACCAATCGCGGTATTGGCTTTCATCGTCACCAATCCCGGGAACACACTTTTGAGGGTGGGGATATCAAACATCCATCCCAAGATGACCATACATCCAATCAGAATAACGATAACGCTGGCTACCCGAGAAATGGATAACAGGACCGATCGCTCATTAGCAGCAAATGGAATCTGTGGAATCGGACGGGACTGTTCATACATGGACTTTTTTACCTAAATCAGGGGGTTGAGAGCAGCCGAATCATTCGGGAATAATTGCTGGGTGAGTTTTAATGAAACCACCGCAGCGTTGGCCTTGTTATATCAGAATCGATTATTTGGCGTCAATGAATTGTATCTAAATACCCTGAAAATTTTAGCGGATTTGAGTTGATTAAATAGAAATTAAACGGGCCTAGTCTGTCGGATTGATTTGACTCGGGTTAGTTTTTAACCGAGTGAGTTCAACCCAGGAAGTCTAAAGATTGGGATTAACCCCCATTTGAGATCAGTAGACTTCTTGCAAAATTCTCAAAAGCCCCCCTTTTTAACGGGGGTTGGGGGGATCAATACGGATTTTTGCAAGAAGTCTAGTGTTTCATTCTCAACCAGTCACCCCGGAAATTCCCTCGGGAACGGGATGCAGGTATCTCGGAGAGTTGCCTATTTTAAGGGGTGAATGCATCCGGACTGGAACCCTGGGTTGTGACGCCCAAAAGCCTTGCTAGTCTAGCATCTCTTGCTCCCGGAGCGAAACCAGACGGGTCAAAAAAGCGATGTGGGATCTCAAGTCTGGACTCCACAGGGGAGAGAATCACAGACCAAACCTTCCATTCAGGTGTTACCCTGGAAACGGTTAACCCGAACCGAGGGAGTATTTTTTCAGAGTTCGGAGCCAATCACGCCACTTCCTAATTAAGAGCGTAGAGCGATCGCCAATGAACGAGCTGGATCAATACTATCGAGAACTGGGGTTAGAGCCTGGAGCATCACTAGAGGAAGTGAACCAGGCGTATAAAGACTTGGCGTTTATTTGGCATCCCGATCGCATCCCCAAAGATAATGCCCGTTTGGTTTCCAAAGCCCAAGATAAATTAAAACAAATTAACGAAGCCCGCGATCGCCTGCGCTCAACTCCCAAAAACCCCCACCCCAGCGATCGGCCCTCCTCAGGATATCAAACCCACAAATCCAGCGGCGGTTACACCTACTCCAATCCTCCCCATCCAGGCGATCGGACCAACGCTCATGCTCATGCTCAGGGTCAGTGGCGATCGCACAAACCGCACAATCCCGACCTAACCGGAGCCGACTTGCGGGGTCAAAACCTGCGGGAAAAAGACCTATCCGGCAGAAATTTAAGCCATGCGAACCTCAGTCAAGCCGACCTCAGTGATGGCTTTTTACACAAAATTAATTTATCCGGAGCCAACTTGCAAGGTGCCAACTTATTCCGCGCCAATTTATTGCAAGCCAATCTCACCTATGCCAACCTACAAAATGTTAATTTAATCGGAGCCGATTTAAGCGGAGCCGATTTAACCGGCGCTGACCTACGCGGCGCTAAAATGGGTACAAAAGACCGCCTTTTTGTCAAGCTAATTGGCACCAAATTAACCGGAGCCATCATGCCAGACGGTCGCATCCACGAATAATCAATATTATTTCTAACTGTTCGGAGTAACGACTGAAGTCGTTCTTAATTGTTCGGAGTAACGACT
>CAYUEH010000397.1:0-3351 GCA_964442465.1 uncultured Laspinema sp.
TTATAGGCGACTGGTTTGTTCGATCGCCCATGTGCCGGTTTCCTCATCCCAGATTAGGGACATTCGCAGGGTTTCATTGGACAGTCTGCCATCTTCTTCCATGATATAGGTTAAGGAAGTGTCTACAATGGCAGAAAAGGGGGTACTGGCGACGACATTAATATTATTAACCGTCACCCGGCGCACAGAATTCCACCAGTCGGTGTAAGTATTATAATCTCCGGATTGATTGGTTTGAAATCGCGGATCGAGTTGGTTCCAGGATTGGGAATAGTTGCGGTTATTAATATTAGCATAGTAGTCGATTATAGACTCTTCAGGCGTCGGGCGATCGCCTACAGGTTCGGTGGGTTCCGGGGTACTATCCGGGGGTTCGGGTTCCGAGGGGGGGACAACCACTGGGGGTGTTTCCGGTTCCTCCGGGACAACCACTGGGGGTGTTTCCGGTTCCTCCTGCGGTATCTCATCCACGGGCGTCTCGGGTTCCGAGGGAGGGGTAACCACTGGGGGTGTTCCCGGTTCCCTCGGAGGAATAACCACAGGGGGTGTTTCCGGTGTCGTGGGTTGGGAAATAATGGGTGGAGTTTGTGTGGGCGGTGGGGTATAAGAGGGAGGAGAATCGGGAGGGGGATTGTTCGTAGGGGGTGTGGAGATCGGGGTATCCGATGACGTTCTGTCTTGGGCGATGCCAAATCCAATCAGAAACGATACTGCTAATACTGCCGCAGCAATGCCGACTGCCCTGGGAGAAATACCGGGCGATTGAGGTGATGATTGTCCGTAGGGGGAAGGGGATACGGGGCTACGATTGGCGGGGGCGACGGGGACTGTGGCGACTTGAGAAGGGGGTACGGGGGCCCGATTTCCCGGGGCGACAGCGACAGTCGCGACTTGAGAGTTGACGTCGGGTTTTAAGGCATCTAACATTTCTTGGGCGGTGGGAAAGCGATCGCGGGGATTAAACCGAATGGCGCGATCGAGGACCATCGCGAAACCGGGACTCACTGTGGGGGCATCAGAACGCCACAAAATCTCACCCGTTGCCGGATCCGTGGGAAATTCCTGGGGAATTTTCCCGGTTAACATATAAATCGCCGTCAGTCCTAAACTATACAAATCGCTAGAATACAAGGGTCTACCGGCAGCTTGTTCCGCTGACATAAACCCGGGACTGCCAATGGCGATCGAGTTGGTTACCCCTCCGGAAGAACTCATCGCTGTTGCCATTGTTTCTTTCACCGCCCCAAAGTCGATCAGGATGGGTATATCCTCACCCGGGGAAAAACTGCCCGGGTTCGAGGGCCGCAACATAATGTTATCCGGTTTAATATCCCGATGGACGATCCGGAAACTATGGACATAAGTGAGGACCGGCAGAATTTTGGTTAAGAGCGATCGCACCTGGGCCTCACTCTGGGGTCCCGAGGTTTGGACTTTTTTCGTTAACGTCCCCCCCTCAATCCATTCTTGAACCAGATAAAACTGCCCCTCTAATTCAAAATAGGCAAACAACTTGGGGATTTGAGCATTTCCATCCCCCAATTGCTCCAAAACCGCTGCTTCCCGCGCAAATCGTTCTTGTACTATCTGATAAATCTCGGGATTACCCGTCACGGGTTTGAGTTGCTTGATGACACATCGACGTTTCGAGGGCATCTGAGTATCTTCCGCCAAAAAAGTTTGGCCGAATCCACCCATCCCTAATTCTTGCAGGATACGATAGCGATTATTGAGCAGTACCGGGTTCATGGAATTTAACCGAGTAGGGGTATAGAACGACAATCACAGAGTTGGTGTAAATAATACCGCACAACCCTGGATTATTTTAAGTCTAGCAAACCACTTTCTTTGAGTTTGGGATTAAAGCGAATAGCCTCTTTAAGTCCCCGGGAGTCCAAAACCGCTAACAAATCTGCTTCTACACGCCGTGACACCTGTTTTAAGAGTTTCATCTGGGTGAGTTCGTCGATGGATTTTTCATATTTTTCACGTTCCTCAGCAGTCATCAGGGGTTTAACATCGATCGCCTGGGTCCATTGAGCTTCATCCGGGCCATTTCCTGGAGGGGTCTGGCCATTTTCTGCAATCCATGCTGTCCGAATTTCTTCTAAAATGGTTCGACTGGGGCGATCAATCGTTTGCGCTTTAATCCAATAGCAACAGTCCGGTTTTCGCATCAAGTGTTGTTTCAGACTCAAGACAATATCTCGGGAATAACCGATATATTGTAAGGTTTTTTCTCCATCAAAAATGGCATAAACCCCGACTTTGCCTGTAAAATCGTTGTTGCAGTTGCCCTCGTCATCAAGATAGGGTAAAAATTCGAGAGTAGAGAGGGATGAAATATCGGTCATAAGTGATAATATCCAGAAAACAAGGTTTTTGATTTGGACGAGAGGGAACACTGGCAATTCCGTGCAGTGGCGTTCCCCCGATGGATGATCCCCAGGGGATCGGGATAATTTTAGCTGAGTTTACGATAGACCACACAGATGCGGCTGGGGTTGAAAATTTTGGCTTTAAACATAAAGTTCGGAGGGACATTAATTATCAGGTAATCTTCGGATTCGTGATAGGGTTCAAACTCCCGAGGCATTCCCTTGGGAGTCTGTTCGCTATAGGGAACAGGTTGGAACATTAATTCGCTAAACTCAACGTGATGGCAGTGGGCGGCCTCAGCAACTTGATGAACAAATTCGGGGCTATTTAATAACTCAAATAGCACGGATTTGGCTTCGGGGTTGAGGGTAAAGCTGCCCCCAAAGTTTTGAACAATTTTAAGACCCATAAGAACGGCTGATAATGACGACAACTGAATCGGGGTTGAGGGAAACACCGGGGTGGTCCGGGACCCTTGAAAGGGGTTCGATGCCCTTAACCCTTAACCTATCTTATGGCAAGAGTTCCCCTTTGGGCCAGAGTTGTGGAGGGTTGGGGGAGATTGATTGCGGATTAGTGGGGGATTTTTGTGATTCTAACTTTTAGAATAAGAACAGAGATTGAGAGTAGAGAGGTTGTCTAAGGTGAGTGCACCAAAAAGTTGGATCTGTGATGGAGTCCCGAAAAATGGGCAGCATTATCCGAATTGTTCTGGCCCCCACCCCCCCGAGGAAAACCACACCCCAGACTGCATGATCTGTGGGTTACCTCGGGAGGCGATGACGGGGAAAAAGTCTCCCCAGGGCAGTAAAACGGTCCTATCTGGCGGCAGGGGGTCGAATCTACCTGGGTTGGTGGCGATCGCCCTGATGCTGTTATTACTAGGTGCAAGTGCCTGGTATCTGTTCGGACGAACTCGTGATCCCGAGGTGGTAGAGAACACTTCCGAGACTGCTGCCGTCTCCCCCGGGG
>CAYUEH010000397.1:3451-5568 GCA_964442465.1 uncultured Laspinema sp.
GCATTTAGTCAGGATAATTGGACCGAAGCGGTGGCTCAATATCAACAAGCTGTACAAGCTGATCCTAACGACCCAGAAGCGAAAATTTATTTTAATAATGCCCAGGCTAAACAAGCAGGAAATCCCCTGACCATTGCGGTGGTGGTGCCTATTTCTGCCAGTGAAAATTCTGCCAAGGAAGTATTGCGGGGAGTGGCATTACAACAAGAGCGGTATAACAATTCTCCGCAATTGCCGGGTCGATTATTAGAGGTGGTGATTGTCAATGAATCAGAAGCGGGGAAAGCTCCTTCTATCGCCGAAGATTTGATTCAATCGCCCAATGTTTTGGGGGTGATGGGACATGGAGTGGATGCGGCATCTAGGGAGGCGATCGCCCGCTATGAACGCGCCCAATTAGCGGTTTTATCCCCCATTAGTACCAGTATTTCCAGTACCGTTCCCGGTCAATCCATTCTCCAAACTATCTCCATCGCTCAAAAAGCCAATGAGTTGTTTGCCAACTATTTAGAAGGAGTCGGCAAAACCCTCGCCACCTACGCGGAACAAACTGTTTCTTCCCCTGCCGTCGTGGTTTTTTATAACTCGGATAGTCCTTACAGTCAGCAATTAAAAGATGCCTTCAACGCCGCCTTGGTGCAAACTCCGGGTCAAGTGGTGAAAGAGGTTGATATTACCCAAGGGGGATTTAATCCGGCAACCGAAGTGAGTGATGCCAGCCAAGTCGGGGCTAATGTGGGGGTTTTGGCACTGAGTAAGAACAAAGTGCAAACTGCCGTGGCGATCGCCCAAGCCAACGCCAACGCAGGAACCCCTCTCACTCTCCTGGGAGGAGACGAACTGTATAATCCGAATATCCTCAAAGACGGAGATTCAGCCATCAACGGCTTAGTCCTCGCTGTTCCCTGGCGCTGGCAAGAAGGCGATGCCTTTGCCTCCCAAGCCACTAATATCTGGCAAGGGAGAGTCAGTTGGCGGACTGCCACTGCTTATGATACCACTCAAGCCCTAGCCAATGCCATCACCCAACAACCGACAAGGGCAGAAACCTCACAACTGCTGCAAAATGGCATTGCGATCGCTGGAACTGCCACAGATTTCAGCCTATTTGACCGGATTCCCCTAGTCCAAGCCGTTCCCGGGACCAGTGCCGGATATCGCTATCAATTTGAACCCATTTAAAACAGCGATTTCCGCTAATTTAGGGCTAAAAATATCACTCAATTATCCGCTAATAATACCATGATTCGTTCCCGTCGTCAAATCTGGCAGTACCCCTTATTTCAAATTCCTTTAATCTTCATGGTAGGCTGTATCATCGTCGCCGCTTTATCCGGGATATTCGGCTTCGGAAGACCTCTGGTTGCCGTGGCGATCGCGATCGACTATAGCGGCAGCACCTCCGGCATCGTCCGCCAACAAGAAATTCAAGCCGTCCAATCCTATATCAATCAAAATAAAACCCTCAAAAAACCCAACGCCATCCAAGTCTTTGGCTTTGCCAGCGACATTCGCGCCCTCACCACCGACTTTACCACCGATAACGAGCAAGTCGAAACGCAATTCAACACCTCCAGTCAACAACCGACCCTAGAACAAGAACTCGGAGGCGGAACCAACTTAAACTTAGCCATTCAACAGACAACCCGCGCCCTAAGCAACATCCCAAATCTCTGCCGAGAACTCCTAATTGTTACTGATGGAATTGCCCAGATTGATGATACCGTCATCCAGAATGCTCAAGCAGAAACCGTTAAAATCAATGCCGTCATTGTCGGCGGTGAAAACTCCGATGAACTACAACAAGCCACCCGCTTAACCGATGGACTTTATCTATCAGCAGAAGCGAGTAACCTTGAGCTTTTATTCACCCAAACCTTTTTCCGAGATTTTAACAGTAACTGGCCCTGGGTGATGTTTTGGTTATCCGGGGCTTTCATCTTTTTAATGTGGACCCTCACCCTCCCCTTAGATCGCTGGCTGTTCCAAGGAATCATGGGATTAAACATGACCCTAAGCGGTCAAATTGCCCTCGGTAACGCCTTATTTTGGACCGTAGTCACCCTGATTGCCATCTGGAAAGGATTTGGTATCCCCTTTGGAAACCCTTGCTAATC
>CAYUEH010000398.1:0-5556 GCA_964442465.1 uncultured Laspinema sp.
TAAGCAGGGCTGAAATACAGCCTAATTTTCCGGATTTTCGTTTAAAGTATCCCCTAGATTTTCTTACACCCAAACAGGATATACAGTCATGAATCGGTTGGTTATTGCCGCTGCGATCGCCTCTAGTTTCTTTTTCATTTCCGGTTGTTCCACCCCCACCACTGATGCATCTTTAAATGAATCCTCCGAGGTAGAAGGGATGGAATCTCATCACCCTGAAGGGATGGGAGATGGACATCATCAACATCATCAGCCGCATCACTCGGATTCTCATTCTGAACATTCCGGGGAGGGTCATGGGGAACCTCAGAATCCCACTCAAGCTAAACTCACCATTCCCTCGGCGATCGCTGCCAATCAACCCGTTGCTTTCGGGATTGAAATTCAAGATAGTACCGGAAATCCAGTCTCGGAATTCGATATTGTTCATGAAAAAAAGATGCATTTGATTGTGGTGAGTGATGATTTGCAGTTTTTCTCTCATGTCCATCCGACTCAGAAGGAACCGGGACAATTTGAAGTGGAAAATATTTTTCCGAGTGGGGGAAATTATACCCTTTTTGCCGATTACAAACCGACGGGGGATGCACAACGAGTTTCGGCGTTGAAAACGACGGTGTTGGGAAACCCATCCCCGCCGAAAGAGATGATGTTAACGCGATCGCAAACCCGGGGGAATACCGAGGTGGAATTGATGTTACCCTCCGAGGAAATTTCCGCCGGTGAACCGATTACGATTGCTTTCAATTTGGAGGATTCTCCGACTCAAACGAGGGTCACCGATTTACAGCCTTATTTAGGAGAATTGGGTCATTTAGTGATTGTGAAGCAATCGGATTCTCCCACGGCAGCGGATTACATTCATGCTCATCCTATGCCGAATCATGGACCGGGACATCTGGAATTTATGACCCAGTTTCCCGAACCGGGAAACTATAAAATGTGGGGAGAATTTAACCGCAATGGTGAAATGATTGTCGCCGAGTTTTGGGTAACGGTTCAGTAGAGACGAAAGCAAAATTCTGGATTAATCCCCCCAACCCCCCTTGTTAAGGGGGGCTTTAGAGAATTTTGAAAGAGGTCTAGTAAATTAGCCCAAGTTTATCCCATCAAATCGGGGACAAGACATTGCCTTGTTCCCGATTTTTTATCTCATAGTAGGGGGAATCCAATCGGTATAGTCTGCTAGATGTCCCCAATAGGAAAGATAGCCAGTAATCGCCCAAATCAGTCCAGCGATCGCCATAGTAATTGCCCCCACAGTTCTCAGGGTGGGGTTATTTCTCAGATAGAGAGATGGAGTGGCTAAAACCCCGCCTAATCCTGAAATAATAAAGCCTATTCCGGACATTAAAGGCCGCCTAGTCATGTCTAAATTAATGATTCTGACCCCGATCACAATCGAGGCTAAACCGGCAAAAAAGGCGTAAATTGTCACCGTAATCAAATCCCAATCCGCAGCGAGGGCAACTGCCGCGCCCATAAAGACAATTCCAAACAACACGGACATTTCCCCAAAGGCTACATTAAAACTGCTGCGAATCGGCCAAGTCCAAATCATGTGTAACCCCGTCACCAATGCCACTGCACCTGTCATTCCAAAGCCAGGAATCCAGCGTTTTTGTCGGATATTATCTATTCCCTCATAAATATAGTAAGCCAGCAAAAAATGACCGGCTACTAGGTTAATTAGCATTAAGCTAATGTAATTAATCATGGCTGACCCTCTCTGATTTCTATTTAGAGTGGCAAGGTTTGATTGTACCCTAAGAAGGGGAAATCTGGGTCACAGAGGGTTGACAACCCACAGGCGAACCGAAATCCCCATCGTGTTCAACTGATTGTTCAGGAAAACGGACCCTACCTACCAATGGGGATGGCGCAACCAATTCCGAATTTTTTGGGGCCACAACTTGGGATTTTCCGGCGATCGATACCCGGTTTGAAACATGGATTGCCACAGGGGAATTCCTCCCACTTTCGCACTCAACAGCAGATGGAAGGCGAGGGCTAATCCTATCATAATCCAGGCGGTCAAATGGAGGAAATAAGCCGGTTGATTCATCTGTCCCTGGGGTAGCCAGTTTTCATCCTGAAACTTCCCCGAAACGACCGCTAATCCCGCTGCTAATAAGATGACAGTATTGGTAATTCTATGGAAGGCAACCCACCAACTTGGTTTACCAAAATTGCGGAGTTTTGAAAGAGAATTTTTGGCCGCTAAACGGTGTCGTCCCGCGCGCACACTGTAAATGGCAAAGGCTATCAAAATAAAGAATAATAAAAAGCCAAATGTGCCATGAATATCAATCAGGTTGCGGTTCGCTGCGGATAGGCCTAGGCCACCCCAGCGCCCATCCCAGCTATCATAAACCAAAAAGCCTGTAATGAAAGCCCCCAGGACTAAAATGGCATTGAGACCATGCAATAATCGCAGCAGCAAGGGTTGATAAGGAATGGAACGCATAGGCTACTCTAATTTTTATTAAGGGATTCTCCAATTTTACAACGAGAGGTCTGACTCTGAGATAAAGTTGGGTCACTCCGGCGCTTAAAGCCTAAAATGCACCGGGGATTTCCCTCGCTGAGATCCGGGAGATTCTGGAAATTACAAAAATGATTAAATAATGAAAAATATTCTAAAATTTATGGAAAATCTGGGTTGGAACGGTTAGGGAGTTTTACGCCAGTTACCAGATTTTTTTCATTTTTGTTTCATAATATTGAACTTTGCCAAACTCACTTAAAGATGATAGGATTAAATGACTACTGTAACCATAGAGGTTAGCGAAGACCGTGAGCTTTGTGACAACTTTCTTGATATCTTTAGGCTTGGCGATGGATGCCTTTGCTGTGGCGATCGGCAGTGGAATTGCTTTGAAAAAAGTGAAGCTGCATGATGCACTCCTCGTGGCGACATTTTTCGGAGGATTTCAATTATTCATGCCTTTACTGGGTTGGATGGCGGGATTAGGCATCCGAGAATCCATTTCCAGTGTGGATCATTGGATTGCGTTTTTGCTGTTGGGATTTATCGGCGGTAAAATGATTCATGAATCTATCCAGGAAGAGGAGGGAGAGGAGGAAGCAACCCCGTCAAATCCCCGCAATTTATATATTTTATTAGGGTTAGCTGTTGCCACGAGTATTGATGCCTTAGCGGTGGGATTGAGTGTTTCTTTGTTACAAACTTCCATTGTTGGGTTAGCGGTGGTGATTGGAATTGTCACCTTTGTTTTATCCTTTGCGGGGGTCTATATCGGAAATCGAGTGGGTAACTTTTGTGAAAAGCAAGTGACAATTCTAGGGGGCGGGATGTTAATCGGAATCGGCGTCAAAATCTTACTGGAACATTTAATCGTTGCGGGGTAGACAATTCCCCCTCTCATCCCCCCATTTCTTGTATGCTAGAAAACAATGATATGGAGGATGAAGTTGATGGACCCGATACGGTCTCGCATGGAGGGAGTGCAATCCCCGATTATTCCACAGATTGGGGAACTGATTCGCACTTATCCCGGTACGCTTTCTTTAGGACAAGGGGTGGTGTATTATCCCCCACCGCCAGCGGCATTTGAACGCATAACCGACTGTTTGGCGGACCCCAATAATCATAAGTATCAAGCAGTGGAAGGGATTCCGGCGTTACGAGAGGCGATCGCCACCAAACTGCAATCGGAAAATGGCATTCCCATCAACGAGGATAGCAAAATTGTTGTCACTGCCGGGGGAAATATGGCGTTTATGAATGCCATTCTGGCGATTACCTCCCCTGGGGATGAAATTATTATCCAAACGCCTTATTATTTCAATCATGAAATGGCGATCGCCATTGCCGGATGTCAGGCAGTTTGTGTGGCAACCGATGAAAACTATCAACTCCGTCCCGAGGCGATCGCTGCTGCCATTACGGACAAAACCCGGGCAATTGTTACCATTTCTCCTAACAATCCTACAGGTGCCGTTTATTCCGAAACAGCCTTACGCCAAATCAATCAACTCTGTGGCGATCGCGGCCTTTATCATATCAGTGATGAAGCCTACGAATATTTTACCTACGATGACGCAACCCATTTTTCACCGGGTTCTATCCCTGATAGCCATCCTCACACTATTTCTCTATTTAGTCTCTCCAAAGCCTACGGATTTGCTGGATGGCGAATTGGCTACATGGTCATTCCCCAATCCCTCCTGATTGCAGTCAAAAAAATTCAAGATACCATTTTAATTTGTCCCCCAATCCTGTCTCAATATGTCGCATTAGGCGCATTAGAAGCCGGAAAACCCTATTGTTTAAAACATCTGCCCATCATCTCAGAAATGCGGGACTTATGTCTGACACGATTCTCAGAATTACCGGAATTTTGTACCGTCCCCGAAGCCAAAGGTGCTTTTTACTTTTTCGTCAAACTGGAAAGCCAACTTGCCCCAATGGAGGCGGCTAAACTGCTGATTGAAAAATTTCGGATTGCCACGATCCCTGGTACAACCTTTGGGATTGAAAGCGGGTGTTTCCTGCGGGTTTCTTATGCGGGATTGGACCGCGAAACTGCACTTAGAGGCATCAATCGCCTATTTCGGGGATTAGGGACAATGTACAAAACTCCCCATTCCCATATGTGAAAATAGGAGAGTCTAGTTTAGAACTCTTCTCCCCCGGAAAATTATGGCTGATCCATCGAATGCTTCAAAATTAACTCCTCCCCTGAAAGTCTTTTCGGTGGATGCCTTGGCGGTTCGTCTGTTTGCTACTGCAACAGAGATGGCATGGGATGCTGCCGTTGCCGCCAGTGATATCTTAGAGAGGGCGATCGCCCACCGGGGGGAGGCAAGGGTACTCCTGGCAACGGGGAATTCCCAAATTGAATTTCTGGAGGCAGCGATCGCCTTAAATCGGGTAAATTGGTCCCGGGTTGTCTTCTTTCATTTAGATGAATATCTGGGAATTTCCGCCACCCATCCGGCTAGTTTTCGTAGCTACTTGCGCGATCGCGTGGAAAATCAAGTCCATCCTGCCGCTTTCCATTACATCAATGGAGATGCGATCGAACCCTTGAAAGAATGCGATCGCTATAGCCAATTATTGCTAGAAAACCCCATTGATTTATGCTGCTTAGGAGTGGGAGAAAATGGTCACTTAGCCTTTAATGAACCCGGGATGGCAGATTTTAACGACCCCTACCCCATAAAACTGGTGAAATTAGCCCGCGCCACCCATCAGCAATTGGTGAACCAAGGACAATTTCCCGCCCTAGAATCGGTGCCCAAATATGCCTTTACCCTCACCATTCCCCAACTTTGTGCTGCGCAAAATATCATCTGCCTCGCCCCTTCCCGGCGGAAAACCCAGATTGTCCAGCAGATGTTATTCCATCCCATCACCCCGGAAATTCCTGCGACAATTTTGCGACGGCAATCCCACGCCACCTTATTTTTAGACCAAGATTCTGCTGGGGAAATTTAACCCAATGTCATTTGTCATTTGTCATTTGTCATTTGTTATTTGTCATTTACCCAGGGGTTAGAAACCGGGTTTCTTGATTAACCTTCTGCTAA
>CAYUEH010000399.1:0-5552 GCA_964442465.1 uncultured Laspinema sp.
GCTCAGTGTTGAGTGCCATGAGTGAGGGGGTCATCATGCAAGATGCCAATGGCATGATTTATACTTACAATCAAAGTGCCAGCCGAATTTTCGGCTTGAGCCTGGAACAGATGATGGGATGGATCGCCATCGATCCGCGCTGGCGGGCAGTCAGAGAAGATGGTTCCCCATTTCCATCGGAAGAATATCCCCTCGCGGTTACCTTACGGACTGGGGAGTCCTTTCGCGATCGCATCATGGGAATTCACAAACCCGATGGGAGCTTAACCTGGATTTTGCTGAATACAACCCCCTTGTTTCGTCCCGATGAAACCCAGTTGTATGCAGGAGTCGCTACCTTTACGGATATCACGGACCGCATTCAAGCCGAAGCCTTATTACGAGAAAGTGAGGCAAAATTCCGAGCGGCGTTTGAGCAAGCTGCGATTGGCATTGCTCATGTGGGATTAGAGGGGAATTGGCTTGAAGTGAATCAAAAATTCTGTGATATCTTGGGATACAGTCGCGAAGAGTTGTTTAATCTCACTTACCAAGACATCACCTATGTTGATGATGCGAGTTTTGATGTAGAAGCCGAAGCCCAGTTGTACGACCCCGCCATCAATACGGTTACCTTGGAAAAGCGATACCTTCATAAAAATGGGTCCCTCGTGTGGGTGAATCTGACGGCTTCGATGATTAGAAATTCTTTGGGAGAACCCCAATATTTTTTGGCGGTTTTTGAAGATATTAGCGATCGCAAGCAAGCCGAAATCAGTCTGCAACAAAACCAACGACTCCTAGAAGAAGCCCAACAAATCGCGCATCTGGGTAACTGGGAGTTTGACGTAGCAACAGGCAAAATGAATTGGTCCAAAGAACTATTTCGGATTTCAGATTTTGACCTAGCACAGGAAGCGCCTTCCGTTCCCAAACTGTTGGAAAAGGTTCATCCGCAAGATGCCGAAGCCCTGAAAACTCGGCTAGAAAAAGCGAGTACCTTGGGAATTCCGTTTGAATTAGAGCATCGGATTATTCACCGAGATGGCTCCCTCCGGTACGTTCAAGCCAAAGGAAAAGTAGAGCAGAACTCTCAAGGGCAAGTTGTGCGAATGTTTGGGACCGTTTTGGATATTACCAGCCGCAAAAAAATCGAACAAGAGTTACGAGAACGGGAGCAGTTTTTGCGGGCGATTTGGGAAGGAGTAGATTACAGTATTTTTGTTTTGGAAGTGTTAGAGGGGGGTGAATTTCGCTTTGCTGGGATTAATCCCAAAATGGCCCAAACTTCCCAAATTCCCCTGGCAAAAATGCTGGGTAAAACCTTGGGTGAAATCTTGTCTTCCGAGATGTTAGAGTTGTGGCGTCCTCGTTATCTTCAGTGCGTCCAGTTGAGGAAAACCCTCTCCTTTGAGGAGCGGTTTGTGGCAGATGGTATTGAGAAATGGTGGCTGATGACCCTCAGTCCCTTACAAGATAGTCACGATCGCATTGATCGGATTATTGCCACCACCATCGATATCAGCGATCGCAAACAAACCGAACTCGCCTTGCAACACCGGGAAGCGCAATATCGAGAATTAGCTGAACGAGAAGCCTTGCTGAATCGGATTGCCACCCAAATTAGAAATTCATTAGACTTAGACACCATTCTCGATAGTGTCGTCCTAGAAATTCAACAGGTGATGGAAATTGACCGATGTCACTTTCTCTGGTATCGAGCAAACGGTAAAGAACCGTTTTGGGAGGTGGTTGCTGAAGCTAGAAATCCTGGCTTAATGAACTTGATTGGCTGTTATACTGTTGAACAAGCTGGACCAATGGTCAATCGGCTCTTAAACCGAGAAATCCTCAAATTTGATGATATCAACGGGGTGAGTGATTCTATCCTTCAGCAGTTTTTAAGCAACCTGGAATATGGGGCAATGTTGGCGATGCCGATGCAAACAGAATCCGGGAGAATAGGCGTCATTTCCTGCGCTTGTCACAACCGGACTAAAGATTGGAAGCCGGAGGATGTAGAACTGTTAGAAGCCGTCTGCGACCAACTGGCGATCGCCATCAATCAAGCCGAACTTTATACTCAAGCTCGGATCTCAGCCCAAATTGCCGAAGCAAAAAGCCAAGAGTTGCAACAAATATTACAGGAACTGCAACGCACCCAAAGCCAATTAATTCAGACCGAAAAAATGTCATCATTAGGCCAACTGGTGGCTGGAGTTGCCCATGAAATTAATAATCCAGTGAATTTTATCTATGGCAATCTCAGCCATGCCGATGAGTATATGCAAGACTTGTTGAATTTAGTGGAGCTTTATCGCCAAAATTACCCCAAACCGACTCTGGAAATAAAAGAAGAAATCGAAAGAATTGATTTAGATTATTTAGTCGAAGATTTTCCGCAAATCCTCGCCTCCATGAAATTGGGTGCAAATCGCATTCGAGATATTGTCAAATCCCTGCGGACTTTTTCACGGCTCGATGAATCCGATATGAAATCCGTGGATTTGCATGAGAATATTGATAGCACCTTGATGATTTTACAAAATCGACTCAAAGGCAAGAGCGATCGCCCGCCCATTCAGGTAATTAAAGAATACGGACCGATTCCGGAGATTACCTGTTATGTGGGGCAGATTAATCAGGTGTTTATGAATGTTTTGGGGAATGCGATCGATGCAGTAGAAATGAACAGAGACGACTGGGTAAAGCCCGGGACTGATGCTCCCGTTCAAGCAACGGTGCAATTGCCGGACCCATTAATTCGGATTACCACCACCCGGGTTGAAGGCCACCAAGTTAAAATTGCGATCGCCGATAATGGAATTGGCATGAAACCCGAAGCAATTAGCAAAATTTTTGACCCCTTTTATACCACAAAACCCATTGGCAAAGGCACCGGATTAGGATTAGCCATTAGTTATGAAATTATCGTCGAAAAGCATGGGGGGACAATGCACTGTATTTCCGAACTCGGAAAAGGCACCGAATTTATTATTCAAATTCCCCTAGAACAAAAACGCAATCAGGGAAACCCATCCGGAGAATAAAACCGGCGGTTAGAGTTCGGGTCAGTTTCCAATCATTGCGCAGCTTGCCCCAGTCCGACTAAAAATCCGGTACTCCTAGGACTGAAAAACCCTGGATTGGAGGGGAATTCGCCTCAAAGAGCAGCCAATTCCCAATCCCTAATCCACAGAAGGGGGAGACTCACCCTGACGAAACGGTGCAGTTTCGGATAAAATACAAGTTCTAACGCCGTTTGAGCATCAATCATGGGAAACACTTTCGGGCATCTGTTTCGAGTCACCACCTTTGGAGAATCCCACGGTGGGGGTGTAGGGGTCGTTATTGATGGATGCCCACCCCAACTCGACATTAGCGAAGCAGAAATTCAAGTCGAACTAGACCGGCGCAGACCGGGACAGAGTAAAATTACCACACCGCGCAAAGAATTAGACACCTGCGAAATCGTCTCTGGGGTGTTTCAGGGGAAAACCCTAGGCACACCGATTAATATCTTGGTGCGAAACAAGGATGTCCGGTCCCAGGATTATCACGAGATGACGGACACCTACCGTCCCTCTCATGCCGATGCCACTTATGATGCCAAATATGGGATCCGCAACTGGCAAGGGGGAGGGCGATCGTCAGCGCGGGAAACCATTGGTAGAGTCGCCGCCGGTGCGATCGCCAAAAAAATCCTCCACCAAGTCGCCGGAGTCGAAATCATCGGCTATGTGAAACGCATCAAAGACTTAGAAGGCATCATCGACCCCAACCAAGTCACCCTCCCTCAAGTCGAGAGCAATATCGTCCGGTGTCCCGACTCCGAATGTGCCGATCGCATGATCGAACTAATCGAACGCATTGGCAGGCAAGGGGATTCCACCGGCGGCGTCGTCGAATGCGTAGCGCGTCACGTTCCCAAAGGGTTGGGAATGCCCGTATTTGACAAACTCGAAGCCGATCTCGCCAAAGGGGTGATGTCCCTGCCTGCGAGTAAAGGATTTGAAATCGGGTCCGGATTTGCCGGGACCCTGATGACGGGGAGCGAACATAATGACGAATTTTATACCGATGAGCAGGGAGAAATTCGCACCCGCACCAATCGTTCTGGCGGGATTCAAGGCGGAATTTCCAATGGAGAAAATATTATTATTCGAGTTGCCTTTAAACCAACTGCTACAATTCGCAAAGAACAACGCACCGTAAACAGCTTAGGCGAAGAAACCATCTTAGCAGCTAAAGGACGGCATGACCCCTGTGTCTTACCCAGAGCCGTACCAATGGTAGAAGCAATGATGGCTTTAGTGCTTTGCGATCATCTTTTACGCCATCAGGGTCAAACCGGCACATTCAGACCCAAACTGGGTCAAGCAGGGTAATCTTTACCCCCATTCACGGATCCGATTGAGACATCAAGACATCGGGCGATCGTCATCCGTTTCCCCGATCCCATCGTTGACACAGTTTACACAGTTTACATGAGTTCCACTTGTTCAAATACAAAACCGTAAGAGCCTGTATGGAAACGAACCCTTCCTCTGAGTTTGTTGTCCAATTCTGGGGCGTTCGAGGCAGCATTCCGACCCCCGGAAAGGACACCGTTCGCTATGGCGGCAATACCTCCTGTGTGGAAATGCGAATTGGTGGAAAACGCCTGATTTTTGATGCGGGTACGGGATTGCAAGTTTTAGGACAAACCTTGCAAAAAGAAATGCCTATAGAAGCCTATATGTTTTTCACCCACTACCACTGGGATCACATCCAGGGTTTTCCCTTCTTTACCCCCGCCTTTATTCGCGGCAACAGTCTGCATATTCATGGCTCCGTTCCCCTGGATGCCGAATCCATGGAACAGCATTTTGTAGAAAGAATTCTCCATCCCAATTCCCCGGTTCCCCTCGAAGGAATGCAGGCGAATTTGAAATTTTCAGAAATGGTTTGTGGTGAACCGTTTCATGTGGATGACATCTACTTTGAAACCGGACCCTTAAATCATCCCAATAGTGCAATGGGTTATCGCGTCACTTATAACGGTCATACGGTATTTTACTGTACCGATACCGAACATTATCCCGATCGCATGGATGAAACCGTTCTGCACATGGCCCGCAATGCAGATTTATTGATTTACGATGCCATGTACAGTGATGATGAATATAATAACCCCAAATCCCCCAAACATGGCTGGGGACATTCCACTTGGCAGGAAGCCGTCAAAGTTGCCAAAGCTGCTGGAGTGAAAAAACTGGTAATTTTCCACCATGACCCCAGTCACAATGATGAATTTCTCGATAAATTGGATGGGGAAGTTAAACAAGCATTTCCCAACTCAGTTCTCGCTCGCGAAGGGTTGGTTTTAGATGTCTGTGAATCCGTTCTAGCTGCGGTGTAAAACCCAGGGTTAGCTAGAAAATGAGCAAATTGAGGGATTGTTCTCTAGTCTCCCTTGACTCATCCCCAATAAATATTCGGCATTTTGACAACAATTCCCTCTCTATTTTAGGTGAGGGAATTTTATTCAATAGACCTCTTGCAAAAAAAGGATTGATCCCCCCAACCCCCCT
>CAYUEH010000400.1:0-5547 GCA_964442465.1 uncultured Laspinema sp.
CGTTCGCGATCGCGATATTCGGTATAGTCTTCGCCACTGGCTTCACTGCCGCCACCGACTGCCACGAGGTCGATTTGTTGACGGTAGTAATCCACACTTTTAACTTGAACTTCGACGATATCGCCTAAGCTGTATTGCTTGCGATTTTTCCGACCGACGAGAGTTTGCAGGCGAGAACGATATTCGTACCAGTCATCTTTGAGGGAGGAAACATGGACGAGTCCTTCCAGGCGCAGGGGAATGCCTTCGGGTCCTTCGACTTCGATTTCCACGAAGAATCCGTAGGATTGAACGCCGGTGATTAATCCGCTGAAGGTTTCGCCGGTGCGTGCCTTCATCAGTCCGGCTTTTTTGAGTCCTTGGAGGTCCGCTTCTGCTTCTTGGGTGAGCTTTTCGCGATCGCTCAGGTGCCCGACGATGGTGGTGAAATGACTCTCAAATTCGCTGTGAGTCGTCGGAGGCAGCACGTTCCAAGAGATTTCGCCGTGACTGTGACTGCTGTGCAGATCGACGTATTCTTTAGACCGAGCGGATTTGCGATCGCGTCCTTCTTCAAACACGGTTTTTAACAAGCGTTGTACCAACAGGTCCGCATATCGCTGCACGGGGGAACAAAAGTGAGTATAACCCGTATTTAAAGCCAGTCCAAAGTGAGAACCCGCAGTGGTACTATAACTGGCGGGTTTTAAGGTATCTTCCAGGAGATAAGTGAGGACTCGCTCGCACCCAGAGGCGGCAAAGACTTCGGTAAAGTCCTGGAAGTCAATCGGAGTCACTTCTTCCGGGTCATCCAGCAAGACTTCTACCCCCATATTGCTGGCGAGTTTGATCAGATCATCGACTTGTTCGAGGTCGGGAGCAGCTTGCACGCGGTAAATACCCGGAACTCCCAATTGCTGTAAGTGAGTGGCCACCAGTTGGTTCGCCAGAATCGTAAATTCACACAGCATCCCTTGGGCATTGATGTGAGAGGAGAGGGAAATCGCTCCTTCTGCACCTTCATCGTTATAAACCGAGGGACAAATGCCATATTGATTCGGGGGCAGATTCAGGTCAAATCCCCCACGAGCGCGCCGCCAGTTTTGCATGGCATAGCTCAAATGGAACATTTTTTCCAAAGTTTGAGCGATCGCCGGGGGTAACGGGTCAGGCTCTTCCAGGGATTTTTGACCTTCTCGAAACTCCACCCACCAGGGGGGGATGATTTCTGGATCAAGGTATTTTTCCTGCAATTTATCCAGAATCGGTTGTGCTTGGCGATCGCTCACTTGATAATCAACCTTGATGACACTGGGTTTAATTTCAAAATCCACCACTCCATCATCATCTAAAATGACTAACACCGAAACCGCGAGGCGGTCTTCCCCAGTCAGCAACGAGCAGGAATCCAAGGCCAACTGTTCGGGAATAATCGGCAAGACCATATCCCCCAGATGTGCCGAAACCGATCGCCGGCGAGCTTCGCGATCCAACGCCGTATCTGGCTTGACATAGTGGGCAACATCTGATACGTGAATCGAGAGACGCCACTCGCCACTTTTGAGGGTCTCCAGACTAAACGCTTGTTCCACCGTCGGAATCGAACTGCGGAGTCTGGAGGCGGGCATCAAGGCAATGGTTTGGAGACTGCGCAGATCTAAGCGCCCTTTAATCTCAGCCTTTCGCAGGGGTTTAGGTAGATCGGCGATCGCATCAAGAACCACTTGGGGGAAAGCGCGAGGCAAGTCATGCTTACAGCAAACAATATCCAGATCGTTGGCATCTTCTGCATCAGACCCGAGAATTTGTGCGACGCGCCCGAGGGGAGGATTCCTGCCGAGGGCATAACGCAACACTTCCACATGAACCAGATGTTCGACGGCATCGGCGAGGGACACCCCATTTTGTTTGAGGTCGAGTTCAAATAATAAGCGATCGTCTAAAGGAACCGCTAAATAGCGATTGCCCGTTTGCTTGACTCTTGCCAGTACCGACGGGTTGGCACGTTCTAGGATTAACTTCACCTCCCCTTCAGGAGAACGGCGACGAGAACCTTCTTTAATAATATTCACCAACACGCGATCGCCATTCCAGGCATTACTCAAATGACATTCGCGGATGTAAATATCCTCAGTCCCCTCCGTATCCTGAATCGCAAAACAAAACCCCTTGCTAGAGCATCGCAGTTTTGCTTCTACGAGACTTTCTTCCCAAACCCGCCGATATCGACCTTTTTCCTTAACAAGCACGCCGATTTTTTCCAACGCATCGAGCGCGATTTGTAAGTAGCGCGTGCTTTTTTCATCCTGACACCCCAGTTTCTTCTCCAAGATCTTGGGAGCGACCGATTTATCATCGGTAAAATTTGCCAGTAGTGTAGCGATTGAAAAGTCCATTCAGAGATCGATCCTTCTTTTATCCATTCGGTTCTCTTTCCAGGCATCAAATGTCTGGTGTTGCTGCTTGTTCTCCATCCAGCCGAGCCTCAAAGGTGACGCAAATGACGAATATCCCCTTATTCAACTCGGTTGACTTCCTTCAAGCTACAGTGACGCCAACTTTCAAGCCAAAACAGTTGCATCGCGTCAATCCCCTGTCAGTTTTCAACGGAGGTCGTGATCGTATCATACTCCTTGATCGACCCATCCGAATCAGAACTTACAGCCTCGGAAAGCGACGCGAGCATGGAGACTTTTTCAGCATCAGTGTCAAGTTTCCCCGCAATCAGAGCCACCAGGTGGTCAATGCTGGGGTCACTTACGGACTCCTTACACCGGAAAACAGGAGGGTTGACCCGCGCCCCATGCATCAAAGGGGCGATCGCGCTTACATCCCTAAAGACAATCAAGAACACAGACCAGATGCCGGGGTAGACTCGCCGGTGATTCATTAACCCAATCTATCCTAGGGACACCAGCCAAAACAAAGGGGCGGTTGTTAAGGTGTAGAACCCCCTCAAACTGGCTCGCCATGCCTGGGTATTGAACAGAGGTAGGATCTAAAGACACCGGAAAACTCTAACGAGTTGCTGCCGTATCTGTTAGATATCCCACTCATCAAAACGAGCTTTTGCTTGTTTTAGCGGCAGGGTTTCTGGCTTTTCTCCCTAGGCAATTGAGCGGCGCCTTCGTCGCTCGCTCCCTCGCGATCAATCGCGAGGGCTTGACTCAAAGGCGGCGAGTTTTGCTCTAGAGTCTTTCACAAGTGACCTGTTTTCTGGCATTGTAGCATTTAATGCCATTAAATTTCCCCGAAGCCAATTTCCCTGATTAAAATGTCAAGTATCCCCTGACAATTCCCCGGAGGTAGTGACACTCAATCTCCTCCCGTAAAATGTTAAGTAGTGATACTACCCTCACCCATCATGTTGATTGAATTTCGCTCTCGCTATCCAACCGCCAGCTTAATTTCTGAATTACTCACCGTTCATCAAGGACTCTATGTAGTGCGGACCTTGGTACAAATGGATGGGGTGACTCTGGCCACGGGGATGGCGGCTGAACCGACCATCGAACAAGCGGAAGATCGTGCCCGAGTGCGGGCGATCGCGGTTTTAGGGACATCAGTCTCTCTGGCTGAGGCTACCCCGTCGCGCAACGTATCAGAGTCTCCGGTAACTACACCCGCATCGGCTCCCGCTTTTAATACCCTACATTTGGGACAAGGCAAAACCCGTGCTAGGCCCACTTCAGCCCCCATGAGTTCCCCCGGGCTCCCTGAATCTCAACTCTCGACTCCCTCGGAAACAGCCCCCCCATTCCCAGAGATGGAAAAGCCGGGTCCGAGTCCGGATCAATGGCTATCGGGCCATTCTACCCACAGCGAATTCGCACCCCAGAGTTTACCGGAAACCTCTGGGTTTCCAGAGAGTCCGACTCGCGCCGATGCTGATCCGTTCTCTGAGTACAAATCCCCGGATGAACCCAAGTCCGGTCTCCCAACTGATTATGCTCTCCCGAGTTCTAGTTCCCCATCCTCTGCACAGACCCACCCTGAGGCCACTCAATCCGGTTCAGTGGATTTATCTGATGCGATCGCCCAAACCACCATTGAAATCAAACGCCTCGGTTGGACTAACGACCAAGGGCGCAACCATCTCAAACAGCACTATGGGGTCCCCTCCCGTTCCCTGCTCTCGGAAGACCAATTACTCGACTTCTTAACCTATCTCAAAAACCAGCCCAGCCCTTCTTAGGGATTGTAGCCCCCGGGCAAAACTGGGACTTTTTCCCACTTACCCATTACATCAGTTCCACAACTAGAGGGTATTACAACCTCTACCCCAACTCTCCCAACGCCCCTTTTGGCTCCCACCCTAATCAGGGTGGGAGCCAAAAAAATCAAGATTAGGTCCAAGGGGGAGCCAGAGGTATAAAAGCCTCTTCACCAGGGAACCTAACCGGGATTTAACTCACCGCTACCGGACGACTGGCAGAGGGGCGGCGATCGATCACCTGATCGATGAGTCCGTAGTTTACAGACTCTTGAGCAGACATGAAAAAGTCCCGTTCTGTATCTTCTTCAATCCGCTCAAGGGGTTGACCTGTATGCTCCGAGAGCAAAGTATTCAGGCGTTTTTTGTGGTACAGAATTTCTTTGGCTTGGATTTCAATATCCGTCGCCTGCCCTTGAGCGCCCCCGAGGGGTTGGTGAATCATGATCCGAGAATGGGGTAAGCTCATCCGCTTGCCTTTGGCACCGGCACTTAATAAGAAAGCACCCATGCTGGCGGCTAACCCCAGACATATCGTAGAAACATCCGGGCGGATGTGGTTCATGGTATCGAAAATTCCCATGCCTGCGGTCACCGATCCACCGGGGGAGTTGATATAGAGGTAGATATCTTTTTCGGCGTCTTCAGCTTCTAGGAACAGCAACTGGGCAACAATCAGGTTCGCTAGGTCTGCGTCCACCTGTTGTCCCAAAAAGACGATGCGATCGCGCAGAAGGCGGGAGTAGATATCAAAGGCGCGTTCACCACGCCCAGATTGTTCGATTACGGTAGGGATCATCTAGCTTGCCTGTTTAAGTTAATTAGGGGTCGAGAATGGAGTCGCCTCCATCCCCTCCCATTCAGAACCGTGCATGAGACTTTCACCTCACACGGCTCCTAGCTTGCTATCCCTTGTCTAGGGTGCTGTTGGACCCGTCAAATCGGGTTTTGACATCGTGACAATGGCGGTGCAATAATTGAAGGTTGGAGTAATAATCCTTTCCTCCTTTGACCTTGGGTTGGATATGGTCTATTTCCCAAAGGTCTTCACTTGTGAAATACTGTCCACAGTGAGCGCATCTGCCTTTTTGACGTTTCATGAGTGTTGCTATTTTGGTTGGAATTCCTCCATAGCCGTTACTCATGCGATTAGCCCAATAAGCCCAATCTCCGTCATAGGGGGATTTGGCCCCCTTGACTTTGATGTGTCTTTTGATGGGGGTCTCAGCGTGTGTGAGCATTCTGAGGCCCTCTTTGGTTTGGAACGTCCAACTTCCATTGACTCCCTTACTCCAATAGTTGTTGAGTTTGTTGTGGAACGCCTTACCGCATCGTGAGACTGTCCATGCCCTTAG
>CAYUEH010000401.1:0-5507 GCA_964442465.1 uncultured Laspinema sp.
GTGCTTAAACTGTTAAGAGTGACGCACAGTCGGCGATCGATCGCCCAAGAAGAACCCCACCCTAACCCGGACCAAGACATCGGGGAGGGGACAAGAGGTTTAGTTAAGTCTAAAAAACCTACTCTTGTAAGCTCAAGGGGTGGGGGAGATTCGGTTGACCCTTGGGGATGGAAGGATTACCCCGGCAAAGACGCTTTCTGGAGGGGACCTCGGGTGCGATCGGGCCTCACTTTTTTGGGGGAAATGTAAAGTTTTGGTAAAGATAGCGGCCCAATGAATTCGGGTCGGTTGCGCTGTTTTGATAGGGGAAAAATACCGGCAAAATCTTGGAATTAGGCGGTTTGACTGGGGGGGGGATCGGGTTTTAGCTCACGGATTTTTTCCAAAAAAATATAAAGTTTGGGTAAAGATGGCGGGGATTCGCATAAAACACCCCCCATTCCCCTAGAGAAGTAAATAGATCCCGACGCGGGAACCAAACCGGGCTCTGTTCAGATGAATGGCAGTCCGGTCCCGTGAACGTTTAGAGGGCGATCGGTTTCAACCGGGCGACTGTTTACTTTACCAAATCTTCATTTAATCCAGATTTTTGTAAAGACTTGGTAAAGCTAGACCGGAGGCGGATTGAATCGAGGGACTACAACTCAAACGAATAATTGTGAAGCGTCGGGAAACCGTTGAACGGGTCAACAGAAACCAAGGGTGTATAATAGGAGAACAATGATGTCGGATAATTTGCTTTGGAATGAGTCAGAAAGTTTGGGTCTGTTATCAGAAGAAAACCAGAACCAGACTTTCACGAACCTAGAGGGTGGAGAGCAAGATTATGAGGCGATCGCGCCCTTAATTCAGAACGAACCCCTAGCCGTAGAGGACCCATCCCTTAATTATAACCAGGAGGAAACCGAGACTCAGTTAAAACAAGCCGTTGACCAGTTGATTAACCAATCCGAAACCGATTTCATCCTAGGTTCTTCCCCGGAAAATTCTCTACAGTCCTTGGAACCTCATGAAATTAAAGCAGAAAGTTTAATAACAGACGAAGACCCCCTATTAGGGAGTGAAATTAGCCCAGGTGACTATGATAGTTTAACCGGGGGTGAACAGACAACTGAAACCGCAGAAAGCCCTGGATTAGATAGTTCTCAAACCAGCGAAATTTCACCCCAGTCTAGCGATTCTGCCGTTGAAGAAACCCTACCCTATCAATCCGGATTCTTTACCATTACTGACCCCAGCGGACAAGTCACCTTTGACCATTTATTTGATGGCGGTGGCTATAGTCACGGGGAATTAGCTATCTTTAGCCTTGCCGGACTGGAACCCAATCAACTCAGTTGGAATGAATTGGTCAAAGAAGCCGCCCGTCGCGCTTTGAGCAATTCTGAAGAGGGTTATGTCGTGATTTCTGATAGTCAAGAAGGCGCGCGATTTTCGGGAGAATTAGGAGAACCCGATTATAACCGAGGGGAATATTTAGGGGTTAAATCATTTCAAATGCGCCCGGGAGATACCTTTGGTGTAATGTTAGTCCCCAATGGTTCCGTTACGGAACTGTGGGAAAATCCGCAACTAGGAGGCGCGAAAAAGCCGATATTTTCCATGAGTTTGGAAGACCCCAATAACATTGAACAATTCAGCCAAATTGTGGATATGAATGTGTTTCAAATGGCGGATATTCTCGGAGATGGACATACCTTTGCCCTAGAAGATATCCGAATTGTTAAGAACGATTCAGACCAAGATTATAATGATATCATTTTCCAAGTTCGGGGGGCTACAGCCGACGCCATTCATCTCGATCGCCTCTTAGAAGGAGGTCTCTTTAAACAGGATTGGCGTGAGTTAGAACTCGGACAATCTATCGTGGGTTATGCCGAATTAGCCGTTGCTGCCGCCAATGATTTACTCGACGAACCCCTGACGCCTGACTTATCAGATCCGGTCATATATGGCGTTGAACGGGCTGAAAATTTAAACAACTATGACCCGGAACTCTTAGCAGCACAAACCGAATGGGTAATTTGGTTTGCCCCCAATCCTTACATTGAAGTTTCGCAAATTGCCACACTTTTAGGGGCAGATCTCGTCCAAGCTACTGGACAGATTGAGCATACCTATATTTGGAAGTTTCCCGAAGCAATTAGCGCCCAAGAAGTACAACAACGATTAGCGGATTTAGTCGGCGGTGACTTTGCCTATCCCCTGGTTCCGATTGAACTGAAAAAACCTCAATTTATCCCCGATGAGTCTTTACTAAAAGACCAATGGCACTTGCCTGATACCAGCGAAGTGAATGGCAACACCAGTGAAGGGGCTAATGCCATTAATGCCTGGGATTGGTCTACGGGGAAAGGAGTCGTCATTGCCATTGTGGATGATGGGGTTCAACAAGACCATCCGGATTTAATTGAACGGTTTAAATATGCCACAGAAAATGGCTTAAACCTAGATTTGAATGACATTGAAGACCCTGGGGGAGACCCGGTTTTTGCCCAGGTGGAAACCACCTTTGCCACCTCCAACCGAGTTGAGTTCTCAGATGGTCCAGTGGAATCCATTCAAGACTTATTTGGACTTTCTAACCGTCTGCGGTGGATGGATGAGGAGATGTCCTGGAATGAGTTATTTGGACTCTCTAATCGGATTCGCTGGTCCGATGAGGAAGAACTCTCCTGGAATGAATTATTTGGCCTTTCTAATCGGATTCGGTGGTCTGAGGACCCGGAACAGTTTTTAGAAGGATTATTTGGACTGTCCAATCGGATTCGCTGGGCCGATAATAGCGAAATGAATTTAGAGGAATTGTTTGGACTTTCCAATCGGTTGCGGTGGGCGGAAGATGCGGAATTGTTGCAACAAGACTTTGCTGGATTAGGCGATCGCACCTTAATTTGGAATGAGGGTGACGGACAAGAAGTCTCCCTAGAAGAATTATTCGGACTCTCCAATCGGATTCGCTGGTCCTCGGAACCTGAGCAATTCCTAGAAGAATTATTCGGACTCTCCAATCGGATTCGCTGGTCCGATGATAGCAAAGTTACCGTCGAAGAGTTATTCGGTCTTTCCAATCGGATTCGCTGGTCCGAAGACCCGCAACTCTTGTTAGAAGACTTATTTGGACTCTCAAACCGAATTCGCTGGTCTGATGAGGCACTAAAAGCCAATTGGGAGGAGATTTTTACCCAAGCGGAATCCTTACAAAATATCTCCGACCCGGAAGCATTTTTAACGGCCTTATTTGGGGAAGGGGATTGGATTCAATGGGAAGATGGTACTGCCATTTCCTGGGATGAATTATTTGGACTCTCCAATCGCATTCGCTGGTCCTCCGAACCCGAACTGTTCTGGGATAGTTTATTTGGACTCTCCAATCGAATTCGTTGGTCCGAAGACCCGGTATTGTTCTGGGATACTCTATTTGGAATGTCCAATCGAGTCCGGTGGATGGAAGATTCCGAACTCAGTTGGGACTGGACCGAATTATTTGGACTCAGCAATCGGATTCGTTGGTCCGAAGATGCTGGGTTATTTTTAGAAGATTTATTTGGACTATCAAATCGGATTCGCTGGTCCGACGATCGCCCGGTTGATTGGAGTGAATTAGTCAGTAACCTCCATGAAATCTTGGCCGCTGAACCGGGCGATCGTGCCGGACTCTGGGAAACTTGGTATGGGGGAGAAAATGCCCTGATTTGGTCTAGCGATAACATCCCCGTATCTTGGCAGGAATTAGGGGCAGTGGTGACCGATATTGATTGGTCCGAAACCCTTGATGAATCCTGGAGTTGGAAACAGTTATTCGGACTATCCAATCGGATTCGCTGGTCCGAAGATGCACCCCCACCCCCCTATCATCCAGCGGGAATGCATGGCACCGCCGTTGCCGGGGTCGCGGGGGCCGCAGGCACCGAACATGGAGGGGTTAGTGGGGGTGCACCGGATGCAGATTTGGCGGAAATTCGACTGACTGCGGACAAAGTGACCGATGAAAAGATTGCCACCGCCATCTCTCACGCTGCTGAAGGGATTGATATTTATAACAACAGTTGGAAACCCGCTGATGCCTTTGTCTCGCCAGCATTAAGTTTAGCAGCATTGGAAAACAATGCCTTAGAAGGGCGCGATGGATTGGGGAACGTGATGATTTTTGCTGCCGGAAATGATGGATGGGATGGTGGCAATGTCAACTATAATCCCTTTGCCAACTCACGTTATGTGATTCCCGTCGCGGCGATCGACTATCAAGGTCAACAATCCTGGTATAGCGAACCCGGGGCCTCCCTCCTCGTCTCCGCCTCTTCCAGTTCCGCCTATCGCGATGGCACTAGCGTCGGCATTACCACCACAGATTTAGTCGGGGAACAGGGATATAGCGACAGCAACTATACCGATCGCTTTGGCGGAACCTCCTCTGCTGCACCTTTAGTCTCCGGCATCGTCGCCTTAATGTTAGAAGCGAATCCCGACCTCACTTGGCGCGATGTCCAACATATCTTAGTAGAAACCACCCAGAAAAATGACCCCAACCATAGCGATTGGGTGCAAAACGGTGCCGGGTTGTGGGTGAATCATAGTTATGGATTTGGTGCAGTGGATGCCACCCTTGCTACACAAGCGGCGATGAACTGGGAATTTGTCCAACCGGAAATTGCCATTACCTCCGGGGCGATCGATATTGTAGGACGGGATGCTGAGGGCAACATTGACCACCAGATTGGCGATCGCTTACCCCAAAACAATCCCACCGGGATAGAAATTCCCGACTTCGATGCCACCGGAATTACCGACTCCGTAACCATTTATGAAGACATTAAAATTGAGAAAATCGAAATCGTCTTCGATGCCAAAGGATTGTATCGCGGTGACCTAGAAATCGTCTTAATTGCCCCCGACGGCACCGAATCCGTCCTCGCCCAACCGCGCTTTGATGACGGCACCGCTTATGAGAATTGGGTCTTTACCTCAACGCGCCATTGGGGCGAATCCTCCCTCGGCGAATGGCAACTCCAGGTCCGAGATTTGATGAGTGGAGATGTGGGAACATGGAACGGATGGAAACTGAACTTTTATGGCACAGAAAATGATGCCACCACCGTCAGCGTCACTGCCACCGATGCCAATGCCACCGAAGACGGCAATGCCGGACAACTGGTATTTACCCGCGACGGAGGAGATATCAGCAAAGCATTAATGGCCCAGTATTCTATTGCTGGAACTGCTACCAATGGCACAGATTATCAAGAATTAACTGGAACAGTAATTTTTGAACCGGGTCAGACCAAAGTGACAATGGGAGTCGTTCCCTTCCACGATTACGAATTAGAAGGAAATGAAACGGTTGAAATTACCTTAATCGATGGCATTGGGTACAGTTTAGGGACAGAAATTAGCGATATCGTTACGATTGGGGACAGCACCATTACAGACCGTTACGGTTCCTTCGTTTACGTTAATCCTGACAACGGACATCTCTATCTGTTAAGCGAACCGGATACCTGGTTAGG
>CAYUEH010000402.1:0-5494 GCA_964442465.1 uncultured Laspinema sp.
TAATCATCCCAATTTCATCCCAATTAACATAAGCCAAACTGACTAAAATTCCCCTTTAAACCGTCTCTATAAAATCACCAAGCCAGCATCCAACCCTAAATCCTTAATAAAAATTAAAAATCCCCGAAACCAACCCAGGCGTCCCCCTCTACTGTACCCACATCTGAGGGGCAAACTAACAATTACAGCGTCCCGACTTGAGTACCCCCACCCCCAAGCGCTTTGCCCGAGAGTGGAGCTCCCCGGGACAGAAACCCAGGTTTCTGGCCCTAATTGCCGACCAAGCAGGCAGCGAGTTCCCGAAGAAACCCGCTTGTCTTCCCCCGGTACAACTCCCTAGACCCCAGCGAATTGTAAAGATTTTTAAGCCAAATCACTCTTCCCTGCAAACAGTGATAGAATCCAAAATTGAGCTAGGGGTGTCCGACCAAAGGGCTGAGAACAAACCCTTAGAACCTGAGTCCGGGTAATACCGGCGGAGGGAAGCTGTTATTTGAGGACTTCAAAATGCGAAAAGAATGGGTTGCCAAACGTCAGGGCCAGAGTAATGTGACTCAAATGAACTATGCCCGACAAGGCATCATCACCGAAGAAATGGACTATGTAGCAAAACGGGAAAACCTCCCCGTTGAGCTAATTCGGGACGAAGTGGCACGAGGACGGATGATTATCCCCGCCAACATTAACCACATCAACCTCGAACCGATGTGCATCGGTATCGCCTCCAAATGTAAAGTCAATGCCAACATCGGCGCATCCCCTAATTCCTCTGATATTAACGAAGAATTAGACAAACTCAACCTCTCCGTTAAATATGGTGCCGATACCGTCATGGACCTGTCCACAGGTGGCGGAAACCTCGACGAAATTCGCACCGCCATTATTAATACCTCCCCGGTCCCGATCGGCACCGTTCCCATTTATCAGGCATTAGAAAGCGTGCATGGGAACATGGAAAATCTCACCCCCAATGATTTTCTGCACATCATTGAAAAACACGCCCAACAAGGTGTGGATTACATGACCATTCATGCGGGGATTTTAATCGAACATCTCCCCTTAGTCAAAAACCGGATTACCGGAATTGTCTCCCGTGGCGGTGGCATTTTGGCCCGGTGGATGTTACATCATCACAAACAAAATCCCCTTCATACCCATTTCGATGACATTATCGAAATCTTCAAAAAATACGATGTTTCCTTTAGTTTAGGAGATTCCCTCCGTCCCGGTTGTCAACATGACGCCTCCGACGAAGCACAACTCGCCGAACTCAAAACCCTGGGACAACTCACCCGTCGCGCCTGGGAACATAACGTCCAGGTGATGGTAGAAGGGCCGGGTCATGTGCCAATGGACCAAATCGAATTTAACGTCAAAAAGCAAATGGAAGAGTGTTCCGAAGCACCCTTCTATGTGCTAGGTCCGTTAGTCACGGATATTGCCCCAGGATATGACCATATTACCTCGGCGATCGGGGCCGCAATGGCGGGATGGTACGGAACGGCGATGTTATGTTACGTCACCCCGAAAGAGCACCTGGGATTACCCAACGCCGAAGATGTGCGAAATGGGTTAATCGCCTATAAAATCGCCGCCCATGCTGCGGATATCGCACGGCATCGCATTGGAGCACGCGATCGCGATGACGAACTGTCTCACGCCCGGTATAACTTCGACTGGAACCGCCAGTTTGAACTCTCCCTCGACCCAGAACGGGCGAAAGAATACCACGACGAAACCCTCCCAGCAGACATCTACAAAACCGCCGAATTCTGCTCCATGTGCGGACCTAAATTCTGCCCCATGCAAACCAAAGTAGACGCCGACGCCTTAACCGAATTAGAGAAGTTCTTAGCGAAAGAACCTGTAACTCAAGGTTAAGAGTAGAAGAGTTAAGAGTAGAATAGTAGGGTGGGCATTGCCCACCTTATTTTCTGCTATAACCTGATAAATTGATGACCGATGAACTCCAAAACGTTGAACGCATTCGCGCCGGATTAGAAACGGCACTCAATGAATTAATCCAGGATATTGCTACCCTGCAAATTTTTCCGCCCGATCGCTTTCCCTTGGGTTGGCGGAAAGCTGCAAAAGGACGGACGGTGTGGCGGTTGCTAGAGGAAATGATTACCCAAAATTTGGAAGTCAAGCATCAAGACATTGGGATTCAGAGTTTCAGTCCCGCCACATCAGAAGTCGGAGTCTATGACTTTATTTTTTCCCTGGATGGTCAAGAGCGAGTTTTTGTTAATATTAAATCGGCCATTAAAGGAGAACGTCTCAGCAAAGATGATATTTCCAATGCGAGAAAATTAGAAGAGTTTTTTAGTGCCGATGCCACGCGCATTCTATTGATTGCGACGTTTGAGATAGAGTTTCTCGCCAATATGACGCTGCAAATCAACAAATGTACGGTTTTGCCGGTGATGTGGATTCCCGATATTTATGTCAATCCCAGCAATAATGCCAACCTTCAATCTTCACGGTACAAGTCGATTCAGACGGCAACTCGACGCACTGGATTAGAGTTTTTGGAACTGCTTAGAGGTGAAATTAAAAAGGCGGATGAAAAAGGGGCGGCTAAGAGACTGAAGCAAGGCGATCGCTGATTTTTCATCTTACGTCGCCCGAATCAGATTTTTGCAAAAATTCTGAATGATGGCAATGGTATCTGCTGTAAAATTGAGTTCGTTCCAGATAATTTGATTAATTTGTTCTACATAGTGAATCGCTGCTTTGGGCGAGACTTGTTTCTGATATGCTTCAAGGGCGATCGCACTCATTTGATGGAGCGCAATTGGGCTAAGTTTAGGAATCGGGATCCGCGCAACATAGCCCGAGGTAATCATATTAGACCGATTTAAAAGACTTCGCACGATAAAGGTTACGAGATGACTGTTCAAATAAGCTAACAGCCACCAGGTATCCGAGTCCGAGGTAATAATATTAGCATTCACCCCATAAGTGGAATGGGCGGGAAGATAGCAAGCGGAGAAGGTGACTCCCATTGAAGAACAAGTAATCCCAGGTTGATATAATAGAGATTTATTCCGAATGGTGAAATTAGGAATGGTTTGCGCTACAGATAAAAAGTCATCGATTAAGTAAGCATTGGGTTGGGTGAAAAAGCGACAGGACCCGGGATTTTTATAAAAGGGAATGGTAAATCCCGGGCGAGGATGTTTGGATAAATAGGTGCGATCGCTGCCAGTAGAAATCCCAGTCACGCAAGGAAAGCGATTCCCCAGTCGCGGAGACTCGAACAGGTTGCGGATCTCATCGGGAATATCAATAATAAATTCCGAATGATCCACTTCCCCAGCTAGGGTGATTTTTGCGAGGGGTAATTCTGTCCATTGTTTCTGAATTAACCTCCGCTGAAAATACCCTTGATTCAGGGGACGATTCGCCACCTTAACCGCCCCTTGATAATCGGTTCCTTTTTGCAAAATCATGATACAAGTCCGGACATCTGCCCCTTGGTCTAAAAATAAATCATTAGAACAAAGCAGCAGGTAATGAACAGCACAGTTTTGTAAAATTTTATGCCGTAAGTTCTGATGCGCTTTAGCGGTTAAGAATGAATCGAGGGTAATCAATCCGATTAAAGCCCCAGGTTTTGCACAATCGATTAAAGCCGCTATAAATAGGGCATACATATTATGCACGCCGATATCCCCAAATAACCGAGATAGCTGGGTTTTGTTATCCCGAATATAGGCAACTTCATGGCAATTGTAAGGAGGATTTGCCAAATAAAAGTCATAGTCTAAATCAATTGGGGTGTTTAAAATACTCAGTAGCTTTTTTTGCTGATAAAATTGCAAAAAATCAGTTTGAGTAAAATTAATCGAGTCTGGTAAATCAAAGGGTAAAATATCCATTCCCTCTACGGAAATTCCCTGATTTAACAAGGGAATGACCATTTCACCTCGACCGACACAAGGATCCAGTGCAGTGCGGCCCTGGGGGTGGAGTTCTATCAGCGCCTGGGTGATGAACTCAGCGACAAAATATGGGGTGGAATAATACCCCGTTTCTCGCCGGTCAATTCCTGCTTTGGTCTCAATTTTTTTAAGATGTCGTCCCATACTGGTTGTGATAAAATTAAACCTAATCTATAATAAAAGCACTCATTCATTCTCGATTTACCCCGGATTAATATGTCCCCTATCCTTCCTGTGAAATGCCTGTTTAACCGCCGTCGGTTCCTTCAGTTGAGTTTGTTTGCTAGTACGTTGGGTTTGAGTTTAGCTTGTTCTGACAATCAGGCGCAATCTTCCCGTCAAAAAGTGTTAGTGATTGGGGCGGGAATTGCTGGGTTAGCAGCGGCGCGAGAACTTCAGGGACAGGGGTTTCAAGTGACAGTGTTGGAAGGACGCGATCGCATTGGCGGCAGAATCCACACCAGTCGCACTCTGGGTTTTCCGGTGGATTTGGGGGCATCCTGGATTCATGGGATTACGGACAATCCCATCGCGACTCTAGCGCAAGAGTGGCAAATTCCCATCTTACCCACGGATTTTGATAATATTATACTATACAACAGCCAGGGAAATCCGATTAGCGATCGCGATTTTGAGGTGAGTTATGCCGTCTACGAACAAATTCGCGATCGCGCTGCATCGATAGCAGAAAATTCCGAACAGGACCTTTCCATTGCCTCCGCATTACAACAAGTTTTAGCCGCCCAAACCCTCACCCCTCAACAAGCTCAACTGATTGAATGGGGGTTGAATTCTGAATTTGTGACGGAATTCGGGGCGGATTTAGAGAGTCTCTCTAGTTGGTATGCCGATGATGACTTAGAATTGGACGGGGGAGATTATCTCTTTCCCCAAGGATATGACCAAATTATCACGGGATTAGCGAATAATTTGGACATTCAGTTGCAACAAAAGGTGACTGAAATCCTGTACAGTAATTCCGGTGTCTCTGTCACGACGGAACGGGAAACCTTTACGGCAGATGCGGCGATCGTGACCTTACCCCTGGGGGTTTTGAAATCTGAATCTATCAAATTTTCCCCAGAATTACCGGACAACAAACAAGCGGCTATCAATCGCTTGAGTATGGGAGTTTTAAATAAAGTGGTCTTAAAATTCCCTGAACAATTTTGGCCTCAAGACTATCAGGCATTGGGCTATCTTCATGAGAATGGTCCCGATTTTTCGGAATTTTTAAATTGGCAATTTTATAGTCAAGAACCGGCATTAATCGCTTTGATGGGGGGTAGTTTTGCCCGGGAGATTGAACAACTTTCTGAGGGGGAAATTCGCTCACGAGTGCTGCGAGTGTTGCGACGGAGTTATGGCGATCGCATTCCTGAACCCGACAGCATAATTGTGACGCGATGGAGTCAGGATCCCTTTGCCTTTGGGTCCTACTCTTATATTGCCGTCGGGGGAGAGAGTGGCGATCGCGATATCTTGGCTGAACCCATCGGCGATCGGCTGTTCTTTGCTGGAGAAGCTACCTCTAAGGACTATCCCGC
>CAYUEH010000403.1:0-5476 GCA_964442465.1 uncultured Laspinema sp.
ACATCAACCCACGGAATAATCAGCCTCGGACTCAGAGGACTGCGCCGCACAATTCGGGTATGACTAATTTCTATAGCAGCACATAATTCATCGGCAATAATCAGTAATGGACTGGTCATCGCAATCCAAATCATCGCGGTCCCAATCGGAATAAAGAGCAGGGATAGACAGGCACAGATCAAGTAAAAGACTCCTAATCCCCAACCAATCCACGGATTACGAGGAGAGAGCCGCAGGAATTGTTCTCGGGTGTTCATGGCTTGGCTTCCTTTCCAGGCTTTTTGTGTTAAGTTTAATCCATTCAAATCCCTGTCAAATCCTTCTAAAGAGATAGGTTCTGACCGGCTTTAGGTGAGGTGATTGCGCGGGCGTGCCCCAAAGACTTGACAAGCATCGGAGGCAATTTTTGCAGCAGAAGCTAATGCCCGGGGAAATGGTTCTTGTAAAATATAATGACAAAATGCCCCATGAAAAATATCACCGGCCCCTAATGTATCAATGACTTTTACGGTAGGAACTTCTACCCAACCCGGGATACCTTGGCTGAGGTATTGAATAGGGTTTTCCCCGTTAGTTATGGCGATATGGGGAATTCCTAGGTTGGCAAGATAGGTGAAAACTTCGGAGGCATTGTGGCAGTTTGGGGGATAAAAATTGCTGGAACATAAGGCATAATCTACAAAGGGGAGAAGGGTTTCCAATCCGGGTTTCCAGCTTCCGCCATCCAGGACAATCGGGAGGGTTTGGGCGTGACTGATTTGGGCGATCCGTTGACTGACGGACATTTGATGTCCATCAGTCAGAACTATGTTAAACTTTTCCCAGGAATCAAGGGGTAGACGATCGCCCAGGATTTGAGATTTTGTGGCATTGATGGAAATAACCGCCCGATCGCCGGTGGCTTGGGTGACAATAATCGAAGATAGGGGTGGGGGTTCGGTACGGTGAGGGTCTAAATCGGCGATCGCCACCCCATACCGTTCTAATTCCCCATAAATAATGGCGGTGAGGGGATGTTGTCCCACTGCCCCGAGGAGGGTCGCTTGATTGCCAAGATAGCTAAAGGCGATCGCTGCATTGGTTGCCGGTCCCCCCGTATTGATCATCGAATCAGTCGCCACAATTTTCTGATTGTTTTGAGGCACTCCTGCGCTTAAATAGATCACGTCCAGGGTGACTAAGCCGATAAACAATCCTTGTTTTTTCAGGGTTTCATCCTCCCGGTTCAAGACTTGCAGATTTTTTCATTCCTTCAAAATCTTCTGGGGTTCATACTTTATCATGAATTGGGATGCGGATGAGCAAGGAATCCGCTTCAGGAGTTTAAGTTGATCCACTGGTTACATTGTCCAAATTAAAATTGGGAAAAATTTAGTCCGTTATTCATGGAAATTGATTCAAAACTAGGCACACTTTATATCGTGGGAACGCCCATTGGGAATCTGGAAGATATGACATTCCGGGCGGTGCGAATTTTGCAGGAAGTGGATGCGATCGCCGCTGAGGATACCCGTCACACCGGGAAATTGTTGCATCATTTTCAAATTAAAACCCCGCAAATTAGCTATCACGAACATAACCGGCAACAGCGAATTCCCGAATTAGTGAATCGGTTAGCGCAGGGGGAGGCGATCGCCCTCGTCACCGATGCCGGAATGCCCGGAATCTCCGATCCCGGATATGAACTGGTCAAAGCTTGTCTGGAACAAGGAATTGGGGTGGTGCCAATTCCGGGACCGACTGCCTGCATTACGGCGATTAGTGCAGCGGGTTTACCGTCTTCTCGATTTACCTTTGAGGGGTTTTTGCCGGTGAAGGGAAAAGAACGTATTCAGCAGTTGCAGGGATTAAAGGGAGAGACGAGGGCGATGGTGTTTTATGAAGCGCCCCATCGGTTGCTCAAAACATTACGGGATTTAGAGAAAATCTTGGGGGGCGATCGCGCCTTAGTGTTAGGGCGAGAGTTGACGAAGTTCCATGAAGAGTTTTGGCGGGGAACAATTGCCGAGGCTATAGCACATTATAGCGACCATTGTCAACCCAAAGGAGAATTTACCTTAGTCATTAACGGGGGCGACTGCGCAACCCCCGTTTTTTCAGAAGAGACCCTCAAAGCGGCATTACAAAAGGCGATCGCCCAGGGACTTACCCGGTCCGAAGCCACCCGGCAATTGGCGCAGGAAACCGAACTTCCCCGTCGCCAGATTTATCAACTGGCGATCGGCCTAGATCGGCCCAATGCCGAAGACCTGTAGACCCGAGGGCCTCGGTAAAGCATTCATGCAGGACTCAGAAACCGGGTGTTCCCGAAGGATCCGGAGGCTGCCTCTAGTTCCCCAGAGAACCTAGCTTCAGGGCAGAAGGCCATTGGTGCATCAACAGGGCTTCGGGAGCAAGGGGGCCGTCCCTAGTCCCAACCCGGATTGACCCTTACAGAGAGTAAACTTGACCATCAATGAGTAAACGGGTAATTCCCTTAGATTGCAAATAAACGCTAGTTTTTTGCAGCATCCGGCCATCGGGAACCTTAATCACCCGTTGATTTCGGGCTGAAAAGCGACGAGCGACTCGGTGATTGTCAAAAACCGGCAGAGTTCTTTCATAAGACTCTTGAGCGGGAATTTGTCCGAGTTCGGCAAACTCCTTGAGAGGACGAGTAATTAAATCCCCCCCTTTATCTACAACCACATAACAGATTTTGGGAAGTTCAGCTTCTGCTAGGGGTAAGACTTCAACGACGGTAGAGGTCCGATGAGAACGTCGCTGCAACAGGGGTTCATCATCCTCCCACTCCTCATCGTCGTCCTCATCGTCCTCATCCTCTAATTCTTCATCATCCTCCTCATCGTCGTCCTCATCGTCCTCATCCAGGATGTCTTCTCCCAACATTTCCTGAAGGGCGCTAGTTTCGCTCCTGGGATAGCGATCGTTAAAGCCTGACACTGGGAGTTCAAGCTCGTTTTTATCATCTTCCTCAGCACCATCAGAAGCAGAACGGAGGCGAATGCGTTTTTTAGCGGGAACAGCTAGGGGCTGCTCGCCTTCCTCTGTCTCATCCTGGGGGTCTGGATCGCTCGTCACGAAGCGACCCGATCGCTTTTGTTGGATGAGAGATTCATATTCCTCTTCAGATAACGTGCTTTTGAGGATGCGGCTAATGGTCGAGCTACTGACACCGTAACGACTCGCCAGAGTTAAAGTTGTTTCTCCTGGCTGTCGATACAGGTCGATAATGTCGCTTTTGTCAGATTCAGATAGTTTTCGAGAACTCATGCCGCATCATCGGGGGTAAACATTTGGACGAGAGTCGGAGGCATTGAACGCGCTTAAAGGGAGATGAGCGCCATCTTAGCGCGGCCATTGTCCGAACGGGGGAGGATTAGAATATCATGCCATTGTGGGATTAAGGGCGAGTTAGAGAGCAGCCTTCTTCCGGAGAAGGGATTTCAGCCGAGTTAGAGTAGGACTCTCAGGGGGTGGATTAATCCGAGGACCCGCCTCTTCTGCGCCCCCGAGAACGAGAACGAGTAGAGATATCGTATTCCAAGACTGCACCAATGGCGAAAAGAACCGCACTGAAAATCCAGAAGACTTCCAAAAGACTGCCACTTTCGTAGTTGGCGACGCGCACATCGGCGTACTTAAACCACATATCGGCAATATAGAGGGAAAAAGTAGCCGCCGCAATCATCCGCCAAGACTGAGAGAAGCGTCCTCCCCAGAAGGCTAACAACAGTGCAGTTGCCAGGATCAGGAGCAAGACATCCATGATCACATAGAACAAATTCACATAGTAAGCCACCGGAGTCAGGGCTTGGTCAATGGCCAAAATGAAGCCCGGAGCCGTTTGCGGGGTGCTAGAGGCAGGAGCAGGAGCCGGTGTCCCGGATCCGGTAGTTGGCGAGGCCACCTGCTCGATCGCCTGGGGTGCACCGGCCTCGGGGACCTCAATCGGTTCCGCCACCGCCAGCCAGTAGGCTAATGCGATCCCCGCCAAGGCGATCGCCCCGAGGACGGCCCACTGCCAAATTTCTAAATTCAGCTTGCGGCCTGAGACCGCCAGAACCATCCCCACGGTTAGGGCAATATAGGTAATTGCATAAAAGAAATCTCCCAAAGACACATCCGGGGCCAGATTCCAATACAACTCCCATAAGCCAAACAACACACCGCCTAGAAAATAGCACAGCATTCCAATCCCAATCGCCAGCCAGACATTCCGTCCACTGACAATTTGGGGAGCGCGCCAATTTCTAAAACAGAGAATGGCAGCGCCCAAGAAAGCGACTAATTCAAATATTAACGTACCGATTGAGTACCACAAGGGTCTCCCCATTCCAGGAGCTTCCGGTACGCTAAATAACAAAAAAAACAACAACGCTAAAACAGCCCAGGCGATTCCGGTAACCACCAGGGTCTGCGCTGTAAACATGGGTTGAGAACTGGTTAACTTTTCTGAAGTCGTTCGCATAGAAATTCCCAAATTGCTAACGGGGCATCGGTCTTGGGGTCTAGGACTTTCTTAAACGTAGAAACGACCAAGGGCTTGCCTAGAGAGCCGTTTGTTAACGACAAGATCACAGAACCCACTTGAAAGAACCCTCTTTCAAGATAGGGACCACATCTCACCGAGGGGAGATTGTCCAAGCCAATCTCTAAACTGCTTGCGTTCCGCAGAAGGCATATCTTCCAAGATATCTAAAGCTCGTTCTACAAAGCTGGTATTCCCAAAATAGGCTTTGCCCAAGCGATAGAGTTCTTGCAACAAGGTATTCAAATGATGCTCTTGCCAAGACGGGACTTGAGCGCCGCTCAAGGGATCCATATTGAGCAACTGGTTAACCGCATCCGGTGATTCCGCTTGAGGAAAGCGCCATTTTTTAAAGGTCTCCGCAATGTCCTTTTCAAATGAACCCGCTTGCCGATTGCCCAGCAAGTCTTCTATGTCAAAGAAAACCGCTTGTAACATTAAAAGACAGGCTTGGGTGTAAAGGGGTGCTGCGGCTACCCCTCCATGAGCATCCTCTGTCAGTTGGTCCAGACGGATTTTGCCCCAAACACTGTATCGATCGGTCTCTTCAAGCAGTACGCAAGCTTTCCCACGGTTATCCGTTAGGTCCCTCCAAAAGGCCCTTGCCTCATCCGCCTGTTGAGCGCTAAACACGTTAATTAAGCGAAAGGTCTGACCTTGATAGTTCAAAATCGGTATTTGCTGACCCGTTTTGGGGTGCTGAATACCCGTTATTTCAACATCCTGCCGTTTCAGAATAAACATGACGCTGCCAATTGAGTCCTCGTGGCCTGTGGGTGCTGTCGGTTCAATGGAAATGGCTTCAAGCGAGAGTTTCGTTTGTCGCCCTGCTTGGTTTCAAGATTAAGTTGAACCACACTTGGGCTTTAGTTTAGTCTGACTCACGCAGTTAACCGCAACTCGGCAAGTCTTGCTCATTTCCCTGGCGACGTAATTCAACGCCCT
>CAYUEH010000404.1:0-5475 GCA_964442465.1 uncultured Laspinema sp.
TTTGGAATTGGTGGCACGAATGCTCATGTTATTTTAGAAGAAGCGCCGTTGCGGGAAGCGAAAACTAACCCGGATAAAACTCCCCAATTGTTGATACTTTCTGCTAAAACAGCATCAGCATTGGAGAAAGCAACGGCAAATCTGGCAACTCACCTGGGTGCTGATCCAGAACTGGATCTAGCTGATGTGGCATATACCCTGGCAATGGGACGAAAGGCATTTTCTCACCGCCGGATGGTCGTTGCACAAGATATCCCAGATGCAGTAACCGCCTTAAAATCCCTCGATTTGGCGCGAGGGGGAACTCCGGTTCAGAATGCTGGCGATCGCCCGGTGGCATTCATGTTTTCCGGACAGGGAACGCAATATGTGGAGATGGCGCGGGAACTGTATGACAAGGAACCGACCTTTAAACGGGAACTCGATACCTGTTGTGAGTTGCTGTATCCTCATCTGGGACTGGATCTGCGGGAGATTCTCTACCCCCGGAGTTTGAGTCTTGCCGAGGCGACGGAACAGTTAAAGCAAACGGCAATCACCCAACCGGCGTTATTTGCGATCGAATATGCCTTAGCGCAAGTCTGGATCGCCTGGGGAATTGAACCCGTGGCGGCGATCGGGCATAGTATTGGCGAATATGTTGCCGCCTGTATTGCTGGGGTCTTTTCCCTGGAAGATGCGTTATCCCTGGTGGCAAAACGGGGAAAATTGATGCAAGAAATGCCCCCAGGGTCAATGTTAGCAGTTCCCCTCTCGGAAGCGGAACTCCAAGATTTACTCCCTGGGGACCTGTCTTTAGCTTTGATCAATGGTCCTACTCATTGTGTAGTTTCCGGTGCGATCGCCGCAGTCGCTGCCTTCCACCAACAACTGAGCGATCGCGGGGTGGAATCTCGCACCCTCCACACCTCCCATGCCTTCCATTCGCCGATGATGGACCCGATGTTAGCTGCCTTCACCGCAGCAGTGGAACAGGTGACCCTCAATCCACCCAAAATTCCCTATATTTCTAACGTCACCGGCACTTGGATCGCCCCTTCTGAGGCTACAAATCCTCACTATTGGGCACAACATTTACGCCAAACGGTGCGGTTTGCTGAAGGATTGGAAACCCTGTTTAAACCCTCCGATTGGTGTTTATTAGAAGTGGGTCCGGGACGCACTTTAACCACCTTTGCCAAACGCCATCCCGCGCAAGGAGGCGATCGGCTGATTTTCCCCTCCCTGCGTCACCCCCAAGATTCCCAATCGGATCTGAAGTTTCTCTTCAATACTTTAGGCCAGTTATGGACCTGCGGAGTTAAAGTAAATTGGGAACAATTTTATACTGGGGATCACTCCCGTCTCCCGTTACCCACCTATCCTTTTGAGCGCCAATCTTATTGGATTGAACCTCACAAGTCGGTTGAATCCTTCAGCAGTCGCCCTAGCTTACAGAAACAGGCAAATCCGGCGAATTGGTTCTATCTTCCGTCCTGGAAACGCTCAACTTTGCCGCAACACACCCTTAACCTTCCCCCTACCGGGTCCTGTTGGTTAGTCTTTCTGGATTCCGACGGTTGGGGTTTACAAATTCTCAAGGGACTGCAAGAAATAGGTCAGGATGTAATTGGTATTAAATCGGATACCAAATTTGCTTCTTTAGACTCCACTCTTTATACCCTCAATCCCGATGATTCCGCCGATTATCACAGTCTGATTCAACATCTGCAAACTCAGAATAAAGTCCCCAGTCGCATCGTTCATTGCTGGACACTCACAGAGCAACCTTGCAATTTATTAGCCTCAGATGGCTTAGAAACCTCCCTGAATTTAGGCTTTTATAGTCTCCTCTTCCTCGCTCAAGCCCTCAGCAAACAAAATTTCACAGAACCGATTCAAATTACTGTCTTGTCGAATCACATCCAATCGGTTATGGGAGAGGAAATCTTATCCCCAGACAAAGCTACCTTGCTCGGTCCTTGTCAAGTTATTCCCCAAGAATATCCCAATATTTCCTGTACCCATATTGATTTGCTACTGCCTGAACCCGGAAGTGTATCGGCGCAAAACCTCCTCAAAAACTTGCATCATGAACTCCTCACCAAACCCCTTTCCCCCACCGTCGCCTATCGAGGGTTACATCGTTGGGTGCAAATATTTGAGCCAATCCCCCTAGAAAAACCTACCGAAAAACCACCGCTTTTAAAAGAAAAGGGAGTGTATGTAATCACCGGAGGTTTGGGCCGAATTGGTTTGGTATTTGCCCAATATTTAGCAGAAACAGTCCCAGGAAAAATTGCCTTAATTGGACGGTCTACATTTCCAAAACCAGAAGAGTGGGAAAAGTGGTTAAACACTCATTCACCGGAAGATTCTACAGTGCAAAAAATTCTGTTATTCCGGAAACTGGAAGCCCTGGGTTCTGAGGTAATGGTGGTAACGGCTGATGTTGCTTCCCTGGATTCCATGACCCAAGCAATTGCTCAAATTCAAGACCGATTCGGTCCAATTAATGGGGTAATTCATGGGGCGGGTAAAACGGGAAATGAGTCGTTTCATGCAATTTCCTCTACGACTCTAAGCGACTGTCAGGCCCAATTTCAACCGAAAATTCAAGGACTCCTGGTCCTCGACTGCCTCTTTCAAACCCATCCCCTTGATTTCTGTCTCTTAACCTCTTCCTTATCTTCAGTTTTAGGCGGACTAGGATTTGTCGCCTATTCCGCTGCCAATCGCTTCATGGATGCTTTTACCCATCATCACAATCAAACGAATCGGACCCCTTGGATTAGCATTAATTGGGAAGGTTGGCAATTGACCCAATCCACTCAACCGGGAGTGCCAGCTAGTAACACTTTAGCAGAATTGGCGGTAACTCCATCAGAAGGAATTGAAGCCCTAAACCGGATTCTTGCTTCGGGACTTCATTCTCAAATTGTTATTTCTACGGGCGATTTAAGCCTTCGGCTTGCTCAATGGATTGAGCGTCAATCTTTTCAAGAAACCCCGGGGACTTCCTCTCCTGAACTGGCTTCTTCGGGTCACGATCGCCCCCTATTAAGTACGGATTATCAAGCTCCTGAAAGTGCCCTTGCCCAAACCATTGCCTCGATTTGGGAAAAATTTCTAGGCATTGAACGAATTGGCATTCATGATGACTTTTTTGATTTAGGTGGTGACTCCTTACTTGCGGTGCAGATTGTTTCCAAGTTACGAAAAACTCTCAATGTGGAATTGTCACCCCACAGTTTATTAAATTCCCCCACGATCGCCGGTTTAGTTCAGGTGATTCAACCGGACAGTTCCACGGCCAAGGATTCCCTTCCCTCGGCACTTCCTCCCCTCCTGGTTAAAATTAAATCCGGTTCGTTGCAGCCGCCTTTATTCTTAGTTCATCCAGCAGGAGGATATGTCTATTTTTATCGGGAATTAGCCCAATATTTAGAGAAAGAACAATCGGTTTATGGGATTCAAGCTCAAGGATTAGATGGCAAAACTCCACCTTTGAACCGCGTGGAAGAAATGGCAAGTCGCTACCTGGAATCCCTGCGGGTGATTCAACCGAAAGGTCCTTATTTTCTAGGCGGGTCTTCTTTTGGAGGAACAATCGCCTTTGAAATGGCCCAACAACTCATTACTCAAGGAGAAACCGTGGCCTTATTGGCACTCTTGGATAGTCCCGGAGGCCAACAATTGGACGTCCATCTCCAAGGGGATGCGGAAGTGTTTGCTTATTTGCTGAATGTGGGGACAAATCTATCGGTTTCATCCCAAGAGTTGCAGTCGCTGCCACCGAGTCAACGTCTGGGATATTTTCTCAAAAATGGCGGGATGGCGCGGGAACTGCTACCGGATATGGATATTGAGCAGATTCAGCCGTTTATGGATGTTTTTCAACGTAATATTGAGGCGTTGAAATACTATAATCCACGACCTTATCCCGGTCGAATTCTATTTTTCCGCGCCAGCGATCGCGACTCGATTACCCCGGCACATCCCGAACGCGCTTGGTTGGATTTAGCCACAGATGGGGTAGAAATTCATGAGGTTCCCGGCAATCACATTACGATGAATTTTTCTCCCCATGTCCAGGCGATCGCCACTCAACTGACGATCGCCCTCCAGGATGCAAGGTCTCTGTAGGGGGTCCAGATAGGCGACTCGTTTAGAAACCGGGTTTCTGTAAAGATTTATTGCTCAGGGGCAGAAATTTTGTGCAGAAACCCGGTTTCTTGTCCCGGCCCTGACTCTCAAATAGGTCCCTTCTCCACCGGCATCGAGATACCGGATCCGGCAGTGGGAAAATTGATGCAGGCTCATGCTTCATATTTCTTAATTTTTTTTAGAATAAGAATAAAGTCAAGCTAACCGTCCCCAATCTTTATGTTGTTAAAACCGGCCCAACGCACGAAACTCGATGAATCCGACGATCGCCTCTTCTATTCCTACCCCCGATTTGTCACCCATGTGGATGATGGATTCATCGACCAACTCACCCATCTCTATCGCGATCGCCTCAAACCCAACAGCCGGATCTTCGATATGATGAGTTCCTGGGTCTCCCATCTCCCCCCAGAAATGACCTTTGCTCATGTGGAAGGTCATGGGCTCAATGAAGCAGAACTGGCGAAAAATCGTCGTCTTAACCATTATTTTGTTCAAGATCTCAACGACAATCCCCACCTCCCCCTAGAGGACCAAAGTTTTGATGCGGTCCTGAATGCGGTTTCGGTCCAATATATCCAACATCCTGAAGTGGTGTTTAGCGAAATTCACCGCATTCTCAAACCCGGTGGAGTCGCGATTATTAGTTTTTCCAATCGAATGTTTTATCAAAAAGCGATTCAAGCATGGCGCGAGGGGAACGAAGGGTCTCGCGTTGCCCTGGTGAAACGTTACTTTCAGGCAGTGGAAGGGTTTTCTAACCCCGAAGCGGTTACTCGCAAGTCCGATCTTCCTTCTATTTTGCAGTTTATGGGCATGGGCGGTGGCGACCCGTTTTATGCGATTATCGCCCATCGTTTACCCGAATAACGGAATCCGTCAGGTTTGTCCAATCACCGGATTTTACTTCTGCTGCACTCGGTGAAATGACCCTGGGCAGATGCTGGGTTAGAGTGTGGCCAAAATCGTCTCGATTTGATGACATAATGCTTTGTGGCAATGAGCATTACTGGCGATCGCGCACCCCCACTGGTTCACATCTTTTTGGTTATAGCGCAAAGGGGTCCCATCCACAAAGGTTAACTGGCCCCCGGCTTCGGTCAAAATTAACTCTGGGGCCGCAAAGTCCCAATCTTTGGGCGCACCTCTGCCCGAAAGGGAAATAAACCCATCCACCTGCTGTTCCACAATGGCAGCAATTTTGCACCCGATACTCCCGATATATTGTTGGGTTTGGCAGGGTAGACGTTGCAACAGTTCATCCAATTTCTCTCCTTTGCGGGTCCGTCGGGTTAGCAGGCATAAGTCTTCGAGGCGATCGCGCGAGGA
>CAYUEH010000405.1:0-5455 GCA_964442465.1 uncultured Laspinema sp.
AACGACTGAAGTCGTTACTACGAACATCGGATGAATATAGAAGGGAAACTTGCAGCAGAAGGGATAAAATTATTGCCGCAACAGGTTCATGTTTGGCGGGTGGAACTCGATCGCAATTCCACAGAAATCCGCCAATTTCGCGCAATGTTGTCCGAGGATGAACAAAAAAGGGCCGATCGCTTTCATTTTGAGCACGATCGCAGTCGGTTTATTGTGGGACGGGGGATGTTGCGATCGCTGTTGGGGACCTATTTACAGGTGGCACCGGACGGGATAGAATTTCGGTACAGTGCCAAGGGTAAACCGATGTTGGCAAATGTTGAGGAGAGTCTGCATTTTAATCTGTCTCATTCTGGGGGATTGGCGCTTTATGCGATCGCCTCGGAACCTGTGGGGATTGATTTAGAGCAGATTCGTCCTGTATCCGATGCGGAACAGTTGGCAAAACGGTTTTTTACGCCAGCAGAAGCAGAGGCGATCGCTGCTTTACCACTGGCGCAAAAACAAGCTGCTTTTTTGAATGCTTGGACTCGCAAGGAAGCATATTTAAAGGCAACCGGCGATGGATTAGCAGGATTGGATGAAGTCGAGGTGTCTCTAATCCCGGGAATGCCTGCCAAATTAGTGGCAATTCAGGGGAATTCTGAGTTAGCATCCCGTTGGTTTATTGGGGAACTGCACCCCCATCCGGACTATGTAGCAGCAGTGGCGATCGCCGGTCAAAATTGGCAGGTATGTTATTTTAAAGATTAACAGCAATAAGCTGGAGTGCGGTAAGCGAAGCTATGCCGTAGGCTTTGCATCTTGCTCGCTATTGTAGGTAGAAAGCGAACAAGATCCTCGCACTCCTTTAAATATCTGCAACTCTAAATATCTGCAACGCCATCCCATTGGAAGCATCTGTCCTAATTCACGTAATCTTAATCAGAGGATATCATGAATCAACCCAAACGTCACCTCAGTCCTCGGTGGAAAAAAATCTGGCAATTTGTCTGCCTTGCCGGTTGTGCCTTGAGTCTGATTCTCGGCGGTTATGCCATCTCTAATTATAGCCAAAATCTCAGCAATTCCCTGGAAAACTCTCCCCCAACCTTGCCGAATCCGGTAGCAGTTACTTCCGTAAACGCCCCGGAAACTGTCACCGTACCCCCCCAAGCGGCAACCCCAAGAGTCCCTCGAATACTTGACTCAAATTGTGGCAGTCCCCAGGGAGGACCTACGGATAATCCCATTGCTGAAAAATATTCAAACTCATCCTATCCTTGGACCAATCAAATTAAATGGAACTGCGTCTATAATATCCAAGACTTTGACGGAATAACGATGGTAGCGCGGTTTAATGCAGCGCGAGATGCCGCTGCCGCAAATGGGGGAGGAGTCGTTTATTTTCCGGCTGGAACTTATTCGTTTGAGGATAGTATTCGCCTCAAAAATGGAGTCGTTATCCGAGGTGAAAGTTCCTCGGTTACCGATGCCAAAAACTCTGAATTTAATCCTCCCTCAAAGCTGGAATTTCCTAAGTATGAACCGCAATTTTCCGGGAATGGCACTCCCAACGACACTGCCTTTAAAACCATCACCACCACGGCTGGAGATACGGATAGTAATATTGGATTAGTCAATCTGGATATCAATCGCGCCGCCATTGCTTTGCGGGGAGATATTGATACGGGAAACAATCAAAATATTGTCATTTATGGCATTCGCAGCAACAATGTCGCCGAACCGGATCCGGGGGTTCCTGATACTTCTTTTCAAAGTCCTTGGTTGCGTTACAGCTATCGATTTGCCGCCAATATTAAAGTCAATGTCAAAGAGAATCTTTTAATTGCCAACAATCGGATTAATGATAACATTACCGACAACTATGACCAACCCGGGTATCAAGTCAAACCCCTTCAGGGGGACCAAATTATTACCTACGCCGAAGGCAATAAAGTACCCTTTCACTATGGAAATCACTATGGAATTGTGGTGAATCGGGCCAAATCCGGAGGATTCCAAAAGAATGCCAATCCCAATACCGAACCGGGACTATTTCGCACGGGAATTACCGTCCGGGATAACTGGGTTTATCATACCATGCGGGTTGCCATTTCTGCATCAGGAGATGGGTTAGTCATCCAAGATAATCAAGTCCGTGACGAACGGAGAAAACAATGGTGGACCCACCCCACCGGATTAAGAGAACCCCGGGGTGCAGTTACCTTAGAAAATCGGGCCATTGACTGGTCCGGGTCGAATGTTTTAGTGGAGGGAAATCAGTATGAAGTGTATCGCCATCGCATCCGAGATACGGGATATCTCAGTGTAGATGGGGAGGGAATTTTGATTCAGGAATGTTGTGGGGGAACGGAAGTGAATGGGGCGATTATTCGCAATAATCAGGGCAATACTTATATTGGATTGTACAAAATTCCCTCGATTAAAAATGTAGAAATTGTCGGAAATCGAGTCAATGCGGAATTGACAGATATTGAGCTAATTTATGTAAATGCCGATACGAATAATGCCCCTGGGGTGATGGAAGATGTCACCATTGCCAATAATATCGTCAATGGCGGAATATTAGCCAAAGGGACAGGGGGAGGAAGGAGAAATACCGTAGAGAATAATCAGGGAAATAACTCCGCTACGTTGACTTATTCCTGCCATGTTGACGCCAAGGGAAATACGGGGTTTCAGGAACCTCCTTGTTTGCCGTAAATTCCTGTTCATCGGGGGACCAAAATTGGTAAAATGGCAGAGTATCTTTTGGAGTCCACAGGAGACTGACCGTTTATACTCGTCCTTTAGCTCGTTTAATCGAGCAACTGCAACGTTTGCCAGGAATTGGCCCTAAATCCGCCCAAAGACTGGCCCTTCATTTACTGAAGCGACCCGATGATGAAATTCAGGCATTGGCGAAAGCGTTAGTTGATGCCAAACAACAAGTGGGATTTTGTAAAGAGTGTTTTCACTTAAGTGCAGAACCCATTTGCGAAATCTGTCGTGCACCCAATCGCGATCGCGATGTGATTTGCGTAGTGTCCGACTCACGGGACTTAATTGCCTTAGAAAAAACCCGGGAATTTAGAGGCAAATATCATGTTTTGGGTGGGGTAATTTCGCCTATGGATGGCATTGGACCCGAACAACTGAATATCCAAGCATTAGTCCGGCGGGTGAGTCAGCAACAAATCAAAGAAGTGATTATCGCCATCAGTCCCAGCGTGGAGGGAGAAACCACGACCCTTTATGTGGGACAATTACTCAAACCCTTTACGCGAGTCACGCGCATTGCCTTTGGATTGCCAATGGGAGGAGACTTGGAATATGCCGATGAAGTCACCTTAGCGCGTGCCTTGGAAGGTCGTCGAGATTTAGACTAGAATGGGCCAGTACCGCAAAATCTCTGCCAATCTGGAGCCAAGAAAGAGCGGTGCAACCCGGGTTCTTGTCCCCTGCCTCTCATCCCTCACCGGAGATTTTAAGCAAGATCTGACATACCCCCTGATCCGGGTTTGAGCTAGGATAGATCGAAAATATGACGAATCAAGTGCCAGAAACGCGACGATTTTTATCTGTGTCGAGCAAATCACGCTCAGGCTGTAGAGTCAATCTACCCCAGGCGTTGCCATTATACCCCGTATTAATCCGTCATGAGTCAATTCCTCTCTCCCGTTAACAGACCCTTAGTATTGGGTCTTTTAGATCAATTCAACTCGGTCTTGCTGCCTCCCTACTTACTCGGGTTTGTTCTGAGCTTAATTGTTCTGACATTCATCACCATTTTTCTCCGGTGGGGAGTTTATCAACATTTAATTTATTTAGCCTCTCGGGTTCGCGGATTAATTTATGAAAATACCCCAACTAAAAAGCCGAAGATTGTTGAAGAAATAGAAATTCGATGCAAGGAATCCAACCCGGCATTGGAACAGATGAACACCGGGGCATTAATCGATCAAGTTTATAGTAAATATCTCCTTAAAAACGAACAAATCGATTATTTTTGCCGGTTTTTACCGAATCTTTTGCTCTCCTTGGGTTTGCTGGGAACGTTCCTAGGAATTACCATGAACCTAGCGGAACTCAGCCAAACCATTAATGATTTTGGAGTCGGCAGTATTGATGCGTTGGTCGAACAAGTGCAACGACCCCTGCAAGGAATGGGGGTAGCGTTTATTAGTAGCTTAACTGCGGTCGCTTGTAGTGCCATCTTGACCGTGGTCAATTTACTCAAAAATACCAGTATTGCCAAATATCAACTAATCAGCGCGTTAGAAGATTATATTGATAATATTTATGGTCCGGCGCTCAATCGCCGATCGCCTTTAGATAAAGCAGTCGATCGCCTCGAAACCCTCTTCGGTACTTTTGTCAATCAGTTCTCTGTCTCCATCAAAGAAGCGGTTTCTTCCTCTTTAGGGGAAAGCGTAGACCAAATTACCGAAGGCAACCGCCAAACCAATCATCTCGCCACTCAGGTTTATAATCGCTTAATGGAATCATCCAGTTCCATGATGTCTGGCGCAACCATGTTTCGGGAGTCGGCACAAATCTTTGAAAAGAGCCAATTTGCCAATAAACTGGCAAGTTCCACCGACAATTTAGCCAATACTCAACGGGATTTAGCGCGTTCCTCCTCGGTGTTAAATCAATCCACCCAGGCATTGCAACTGGCGATCGCCTCCTTGCAAACCACCAGTCAGGAAACCATTCATCTCTCAGAAGAAATCGCCGGATTAAGCAAGAATTCCGGTCAAGTTCTCAACTTAACCCAAAACAACCAAACTGCATTATCCGAAGTCGTCGGAGAAATGCAGCAAAGCGCTCAAATCTTCCATTCCGTCATCAAAACCCTAGATACCTTACAAAAGCGGTTAGCAACCCGAACCGATCGCTTTGTGGATGTCCATACCGAACTTTATAAATTAGTCGAATCCCTGAAACTGTTTACCGAAGAAATGAGAGAGGGAATGCAAACCTTAGGCGATCGCCTCGTCGCCTCCCTCGGCGATCGCAATGGCATCAATCCCGCCGCCGACCCCGTTGCCACCCGCATCTCCAAACTCGGCAACGACCTCAACAGCGTCCAAGCACAACTTACCCAAGTTGTCAAGCATTTAGAAGCCGAAGAACAACCCTCCGGAATGGCCCCCACCCGCCTGAGTCCTCCTCCAGCCAACAATGCCAACGACCCCTTTAACCCCCAACTCGTCAACTGGGAGGAAGAAGAAAATCCCCAAAAATAAGCCTCACTCATCAACATCAACCCCACGCCATTTTGGGGGGAGATGGGGGAGATGGGGAAGATGGGGAAGTTTGTAGTAACGACTTGCTGTCGTTTCCATCCTATCCCCCCCATCCCCCCTATCCCCCCCATCTCCCCCATTTTGGGGGTTAACCCAGGCACAAATACACCCTAATTAACGGAGAAATTGCCTCATGAGATTCATCAGGTCTAGGCGGCATG
>CAYUEH010000406.1:0-5449 GCA_964442465.1 uncultured Laspinema sp.
TACCATGAGGACGATACCTGCAACTATCCCCAGCGACCCTACGCCAAAACCTGTACGCTTTATCACGATAAATCTCAACCCCTGGTCCCGGTGATTCAAAACCCTTATGCTCAGGCGGGGTCCTTTTCGGGACTGAATCAATGGGTGAGGAGACATCCTGGGGCGATCGCCGTGGTGGCGATCGCCCTGATTAGTCTGTTTTTAGCCCTGCGCTAACCGCACCGACCCCCTAAGACCGATCGCCCACTTGGGCAATCAACTGGTCCAAAGACTGCTGCATCTGAGTACAAACCAACTGATAGCATTGATTCACATACTGGCGATCGCCTGCTGCCTCTCGTCCATACCGCTCAAAGACGACGGGTGCACAAACCCGAGTATGAATCTGCACCGGGAGGGGAAAATTCGGCCAAGGTCCAAAAGCAATCCCCCAAGGCAATCCCAAATAAATCGGAAACACCACCGGATCAATCCCAAATAACCAAGGCATTCCCCACTCCTCATGCAACTGGCGCATTTCTTTGTAAATATCCGCCATCACAAACAGGGTGTCATGAGCGCCATAGGAAATAATCGGTAAAATCGGGGCATTTTCCCGTAAGGCTAACTTAATAAACCCCTGGCGACCGGCAAAATAAATTTTATCCCGGAGGTGATGGGGTCGAAACACATCCTCGGGACCTCCGGGATAGACTAACACCGTTGCCCCCTTTTGCAAGGCGGCGATCGCCATTTTGGGATGGGCCCGTATTGCCCCACATTGGGCCGCTTGGCGAACCACTATCTCGGGAAAGATGTCCCAAACCGTCGGATGCATCAGTCCGTAGGTCAGGCGATCGAACCCTTGGCGACGGAACCAATCATACATAAACATAAACATATCCGGTGTCGCCAGACCCCCATTGTGAGAACCCACCACCAGCATTTTACCCTCGGGTAAAACATGATGCCATCCGTCGGTTTGCACGCGAAAATAGTGGTGGTATGCCCATTCCCACAGGGGCATAAACGATTGAATCACCCGGGGGTCACGCCGGTCTAACGACCAACCATCATCGGGATGGCGATCGCCCTTTCTGGCGAGGAACCCAGGTGCAAAGAACGATTCCAGATTATCAAACAAAGCCTCTCCCAGCCCTTCCATAAGCAGAATAGCGCTTTCCACAATAATCCGGTCTGGACGCTCTTGACAAATCCCAGAACTCTGTCGCCCTCCGATTCCCCGTCCCTCATCCCGATCCACAACCCTGCGATATGCTCGTCACATCCTCGTCATATCTGCCTTTTACATTAACAATAGTCAACCCTTCAACGGGGTTGAAACGATTTCAACCCGTGTTCATGCCGGTCTTGACTGGATGCTAGGACGGTCTATAAAATAGCAAGTCTAGACCCCTGTGGGTCTAAACCCAGACATAAAAGCAAGCCGCTTTTTTTCCGGGTTTCTTCCTAATAGGTTTCGACGAGCTATATTATCCCGACTGCAAGCAAGAAGGCTCGATTTTTAAGGTAATGCAGGAGTTTTGCAGCAGGAGTTATCCCCAATGAAAACAACACAGGATCAGTTCAACACCCCCTCAGAACCCTTGAAGAATTCTGCTCATCAGGGGTTGGCCCCCGGTTGGCAAAAACCCCTAACCTATTTTTCTATCTTTCTCCTGGGTGCGAGTGCTACTTGGTCCGCAACCCAATTTCTGAATGGACCAACTTTGGTTTCACCTCCGGTGAACGCTGCCTCTCCCGCTCAAGTCCAGGGGACAACCCCACTGGTTCAGGCGAGATTGCCGATCGCGGACACCAATTTTATTACGGATGTGGTTAACAATGTTGGCCCTGCGGTGGTCAGAATTAATGCCTCCCGTACCGTGACGACCCAAATTCCTGATGCCTTTAACGACCCATTTTTCCGGCAATTTTTTGGGTCCCGATTCCCGACTCAACCTCAAGAGCGGGTAGAGCGGGGGACGGGTTCTGGGTTTATTATTAGTAATGATGGCCAAATTCTCACCAATGCCCATGTGGTTGCCGGTGCGGATACGGTGGAGGTCACTCTCAAAGATGGTCGCTCGTTTACAGGTCGAGTTATGGGGACGGACTCGGTAACCGATGTGGCGGTGATTAAAATTGAGGCGAACGATTTGCCGACAGCGGTTGTGGGAGACTCAGAGCAATTGCAACCCGGTGAATGGGCGATCGCGATCGGTAATCCCCTGGGTTTGGATAATACGGTGACTGTGGGGATTATTAGCGGCACCGGGCGATCGAGTTCTCAAGTCGGAGTCCCAGATAAACGGGTGAATTTCATTCAAACTGACGCGGCGATTAATCCCGGTAACTCCGGCGGTCCTTTGCTGAATCAGCGCGGTGAAGTGATTGGCATGAATACTGCCATTATTCAAGGGGCTCAAGGTCTCGGATTTGCCATTCCCATTAATCGCGCTCAAGATATTGCTCAACAATTGATTGCGAATGGGGAAGTTCAACATCCGTATCTCGGCATTCAAATGGTGGAGTTGACTCCGGAGTTGAAAAATCAAATTAACAACAATCCCAATTCTGGGTTAACGGTTACCCAAGACAGTGGGGTTTTAATTGTCCGAGTTATGGCGGATTCTCCAGCGGTTCGCAGTGGAATCCGTGCCGGTGATGTGATTGTTTCGATTAATGGGGTGCAAATGACCGATGCGAGTGCGGTACAACAGCAAGTGGAACGCACTCGCGTTGGGGGCGAATTGCAAATGCAAGTGATTCGCAATGGTCAACCGATGACTTTGGCGGTACAACCGGGTGCTTTCCCTTCCCAAGCGAGTAATTAATTGGCGCTCAATCCCAATCATTTGTTTCGGGTTCGGTTGTGGAACTGTTTACAAGACTTCCCAACCGAGCCAATTTTTTTTTAGGGGTTTGATGTTCATATTGCAGTTTTTTTAACGGAGAATTGAAGATTAAGTTTAAATCGGGCCGATCGCCGGTTAACAGAGTCAGAGAAACAGATGAGAACACTCTGATTAACCGGGTGCCGTCACGACGCGATCGCGTCCTTGGGTCTTCCCCTGATATAACGCCGCATCCGCTGCTTGCATGAGCTGGTTTCCGGTTAACCCATGTTGGGGAAAAACAGCTAACCCAACGGAAATACTTACCCCAGGAAGGTCTTGAGCTAAATGAGTCAATTTTAGACGTTTAACCTGTTTGCGTAGATGCTCCGCTTGTTGCTGAGTCTTTTTTAAAGAGGCTTCGGGTAAAATGACCATAAACTCCTCTCCCCCATATCGACAAGCAATATCAAGGGCACCACTTTCGGTTTTGAGTAGCCATCCTAGTTTTCGTAAGACTACATCCCCCGCCTCATGTCCGTAGGTATCGTTGAATCCTTTAAAATGGTCAACATCCAGCATAATCAGACCCAGCGATCGCTCGGTCAGTTGCGCACGACACAGTTCCCGTTCTAAAGATTTGCCTAAATACCTGCGGTTAAATAGACCCGTTAACGGATCGCGAATACACTGTTCATGCAATAACTCTTCCATGAGATCGGAATGTTCGACGATCGTGTCGAGCATGATTTCTAGGTCCGCCTTTTCGCGAAGCAGGTTGGTCACCAGAAACTGGTATGTGGATTCAGTCTGCTGGCGATCGCGTCGTTCAGCTTCCAATTTTCTTGTCAACTCCGAAACCAAAGCGCTCAGGGTCTGTGTATGGAGCATCAAGGTCTTTTGAGTACAGAGTAGTTTAGCCTTTTCCTGCTTAAATTTATCAAGTTTCAGGCGCAGTCTTTCCATCTCCCAAAGCATAGATGTGTTGGGTTCTGGCTCATTTTCATCGTCTCGATAAAATTGGGTCTTGACACAAGTCAGGTTGGTCGATGGCTCAATTGTCATGACGCGGCACTCCGGTAAACTTTTCTATTATATCTCGAATATAAATCCAGTGTCATCCCTTTGACGGATGTCAATTATTTAAAAATACGCTATGCATTCTCTGGCTGTGCGGCTGATTCCCGATCCCGGCCTTGAGGAACATCAGAGTTGGGATAGCCATCATCGGTTGGTATATTTTAAACCGCTTTATCAAATTTTGCCGGAAGTTTCCGCAAGCCTTGACCCACGGTTCTATAATTCTCCCTTTTCAACGGATCAACTTCCGTTTAAAACATCCCTTGATCACTACTTCCCTTCAGTCCTGACACAAGCCCCGAAATCTGGGTATTTTTCACGCCTCGGTTGAAGGGTTTTATCAGAAGTAATTCAACGGATTTTTGAGAAAATTCCCCCCACCGACTCATGCCAAAGGAAGAGAGAACTGAAACCGGCTGCCTTTTCCCACTTCACTTGCCACCTGAATCTGACCCCCTTGGAGTTCCACTAACCGCCGAGAAATGGCTAATCCGATGCCGGTGCCATTGCTGCCACTGGACCCGCGCCAGAAGCGATCGAACACATGAGGCAGATCAGTCGGGGGGATACCGGACCCGGTATCAATCACGGCAATCCACAGATAACCCGTACTGGTCCAGGTTTTCAGACAAATCGAACCCCTGGCCGTATGACGCAAGGCATTTCCCAGAAGATTGACCAGCACTTGTTCTAAGCGATCGGGGTCCGCCATCACTGCCGGGAGTTGAGGAGGACAGTCTAATTGCAACACTAGGTTTTCTTCCAGAATCCAATCTGAAAAGCGTTCAATTAAGGTTTCCAATAATGGACGCACATTCATCCCCTGTAAATCAATCGGCAAATAACCCGCTTCAGCTTTGGAGAGTTCCTGCAAATCATTAACTAACCGTTCCAGACGCCTGGTTTCTTTGGCAAGACGGTGATAAATCTCCGGGTCTGGTGGTAGGGTCCCATCTTCGAGTTGTTCCAAATTGCCCCGAATAATGGTTAAGGGGGTTCGCAATTCGTGAGTCAAATCGCTAATCAGTTCCCGGCGTCGGTGCTCCACATTTTCGATACTGGCTGCCATGCGGTTAAAACTGGCACTGAGGCGATTCAGTTCAGGAATTTCACTCGCAGGCATTCGCTGATGGAGTTCTCCTGCCGCAAATTTTTGGGTGATCCGTTCCATGAGTGTCATGGGTTTGGTAATCCGTTTGGCGACAAAGTAACTGAGCAAACCTGCCCCGGTTGTTCCCACAATTACGGACCAAAATGTGCCCCGATTCCAAGTTGTTTCAAAGACATCTACTAAGGAGGTGCGGACATAGTGGAGGTTAAATCCTTTGCCTTCAAGTTGTTGCAGGTGAACGATAAACAGGCGAGGGGAGGAGAGTTTTCCGGTAATCACGAGGACGGTCACCCCAACCATTAAGACGAGGAGATGGGATAAAAATAAACGCGATCGCAATCCTATTTTTGCCATTGTTTTGAGCAACTTTTACCCGCTTTCTGACCCCAATTATCCAGGGTTTCAAAGTAAACTACTTGCAAAATTCTAAAAAGCCCCCGGT
>CAYUEH010000407.1:0-1843 GCA_964442465.1 uncultured Laspinema sp.
ATTATAGTTTATTCGGGAAATTTTTGCAACTTTTTCTATCATTCAACACTTCTGCATTCTAACCAGAAGAATTCCCCAAATCGCAATCCCGGATCGCCGCCAAATCCAGTGAGGACGACGGGTGCTTTGGCCGCACAATTTTTGGCCAGTTCGATCTGGGAATTGCGGGCAGGAATGCCAGCAGCCGGTTCGGGAATGGGAGTTTCTGGGTATTTTGGCGGGATGGCGGAAATGTAACCGGAACCGTCGAGAACGTGAATGGGAATGCCGATATGTTTGGCGACCATCGCTGCATAGGTGTCTTCTTCCGGCATCATCGATTGATCGCTCATTGTAAAAGAGTGAAACTCAAACGGTTTCCCCCTTTCTTTTAACACTTGATAGGCGGTGGCAGCGACACTGGTCGAATCCATGCCGCCACTAATATGAGTGGTAACGGTCGCCGACCTCAAGCGGTCTGCCACTGCCTGCTGAAATAGTTCGGCAAAATGTTCCACATATTCTTCTTGTCGCCGATAGCGAATTAACGGCAAACAGCGGGGTAGTTGCCAATAGGGTTGAATTTCTAGTTTTCCCCGCGTCCAGGTTAATGTATGGGCGGGAGGCAAGCGACGAATATCGGCAAAACTGGTGGTGTCCCATGCCATGTTCATGTTAAATAGCAAGAAATCTCCGATCGCCCGTTGGTTTAATTTCGCCGTAACCCCTGGATGCAGACGAATGCAGTTGAGGGTATTGCTGCAAATCAGAGTTTTGTCAATTCGGGCATAGTAAAAAGGCACGATGCCAAAGTGGTCTCGGGCGCAAAATAGCCGTTGCTTGGTGTCGTCCCAAATAATAAAGACAAAATCTCCCATGAGATGCTCGACGCAAGCGGTATCCCACAGTTGATAAGCGTGTAAAATCAGTTGGGCGTCGGAGATGTTCTCGGCAACTGGGCAACCTCGATCGCGTAATTTTTGCCGCAAGTTGGCGCGATCGTCGATGCGGGCGTCGGCAACAATCCACTGGGAGTCCCCTTCGGGTACACTCAAGGGTTGGCGATCGCTTTGTGCGGTAGTTCGCAACAGAGTATGTCCGAGTCCCACAGAACCCTGACACCACACCTGTTGGGCGTCCGGGCCGCGAAATGCCAGAAATTCGGTCATTTGATTTAAAAGCGGGCGATCGCATGGACTGCGATCTTCTTTGACAAGACTGACAATGCCACTCATGGATTAGACTGTTTTAATAAAGTTCTACGATGAAACCAGATTCTTAAGCCCCCCTTTCAAAGGGGGGTTTGGGGGGATTTGATTTAGCCTCAGAAGAATCCCCCCAAGCGTCCCCCCTTTCAAAGGGGGGAGACCGAATCCTCTTAAGCCCCCCTTTCAAAGGGGGGTTTGGGGGGATTTGATTTAGCCTCAGAAGAATCCCCCCAAGCGTCCCCCCTTTGAAAGGGGGGAGACCGGAGTCCCCCAAGCGTCACCGATCGTTGGGGGGAAGACCGAATCCTCTTAAGTCCCCCTTTGAAGGGCTTTGAAAGGGGGGATTTGATTTAGCTTGGGATTAGACCGTCTCCTGTTCTACCGTTAACAACCCCTGGGCCACCAGTTCGTCCACTAACTGAGTGACATCCTGACGCAAAGTTGCCTCATCTATATCAAATCGGCGCAATAGTTGCTCGATCGCAGTTTCGAGATCGAGGCGATCGCTCAAAAGTTGCCAGATTTGACTGCCTACGGAGTTTAAGCTGTAGTACATTTCATTATCGATATTCATCAACACCACCTCCCCCGCGAGTTCTTGGGCGAGAATGTGACTGGGAATCGTAAATTGCATCGTGCTATTTTGGCTCATGTTC
>CAYUEH010000407.1:1943-5446 GCA_964442465.1 uncultured Laspinema sp.
GGGGTAGTAAAGGAAAAATAAGTACCCAGGTAAGGTATAAATTTCGCGGTCTCTTCGGTTCACGTTGAACAAAACCCCGAAAACATATCGCGCTTTATCCCATAAATTCATGCCCATCAAAGGAAACAGTCTTAACCCCCCAAATAAAGAGGGCTTAACTCCCATTTCTGTCCGGTAAAAAAGCTGCTGGTGTTCGCTGGCTAACTCGGTTAATTCTGGAAAAGCCTGAATTTTTAGTAAGATGGCTTCGGGAACGGAGATTTGCAGGTAAGTGCGGGTAATTTCAATCGCCAACCAGAAATTGCGATCGCGCTCATTCGTGGCACACCGTTGGAGAATTTCCTGCCAATTAACCTCTGGACAGTGGCCAATAAATGCCGCAAAATCGCAAATTCGTTTCAGCATTCCCCAACTATCTTTAGTCCCATGTAAATAAGCGAGGGCGATCGAATCTTCCGGGGAAAAAGTTTGCACGGGTTTGCCCGCAATAGAGATGGTTTGCAACCGCTGCCAAAATGGTTCTGAATCCAATTCCAGATAAAATTGCTCTGGCAGCAACCCATAATGCAGATCCACTTTCACGCGATCGTCCTGTCGCACCATTTGCACTTGTCTAATCACCGCTTCTTGGGTGCCAAAAAGGGGGTCGCGATATCCCTCTTGAATCAGTAACTCTTTTGCTTGGGAAAAATCTGATTCCCGCACCAGAATATCCAAATCGCAGAATTCTCTCACCGCCATATTCCCATAAGCTAAGGTCGCCCAAACTGGCCCTTTAAAAGGAATCGCTTTAATCTCATGGGCGGCGAATAAATTCAGTAACCGCAAAAGTTCTTTGGTAAGAAATAAGTTTCGGGCAATTCGTTGTTGAGCGTAAGATTGAAGTTGCTGGGATATCTCCCTGGGAATCAATTGAGGATGAGTTTTATTCAGAGTTTCGTAAACTAGAAGAAATACATTATGTTGGGCTGCTTTTTGCCGGAAATAATTCCAGTCTAAATCCTGTTGCAGTAGATGGGCAATTTCAGCGGATGTAGCCGTACCGAGTTGGTAACGGATGCAGTATAGCAGCAGTTCAGTTTCCGGTCGGTTGTTATGGTTTTGCTTAGGGATTTGATTGTCGGTATTTTGGGTTAGTTCTGCAATCATATTTGCCAAAATTTCAAAATTTCAAAATATCGAAATGCCAAAGGGTCAGAAAAGTCCCTTGTAGTAGCCACGGATTAAAATCCGTGACTACAAGAATCAAGTCCGCGAAGCGCGGACTAAACAAATAACGGAGCTAGATAACCCGCCAAAAAGGCGGGTTTTGTTCATGTAGCGGCTCCTTACAATCCGTCGCTACGCTCACGACCTGCGGACGACAGCAATTCTCATTTTGACCCGCATCCTGTCCAAGATGCCAAATCTTGAACGAAGGAATGGGGCTTTCAAGAAGCACTCTTGAGACTGTTATCAATAAGCTTGAGCAAAATTTCCATAATGAGAATTGCTGTGCGGACGAGGAACAACTTGACAAAATCGTTAATCTATGATATATCATTAATACGCGATAGACAATTAATAGTCAAAAAAAAATCAGAAATATTACAAATCAAAATTATTAACCAATGAACCTGTGGAAGTTAGCAATGCGTAAATGCCGCAGTTTTTGGCGGATGGACGGGGATGACCGCTGGCTATTGCTGCAAAGTTTTTTGTTGCTTTTCCTGGTGGCAATATCGCTGAAATTTTGGGGATTTAAGCGGACGCAAGCGTTTTTAGCCAAACTGCACTGCCCACGCGATCGCCAAATCATAAAAACAACTCGAATGGTGCAGTTAGCTGCCAGATATTGCCAACCTTGGGCAAATTGTCTGAAAAAATCTCTGGTTTTGTGGGGTTTGTTGCGTCACCAAGGAATCGAGAGCGAATTGCGAATTGGGGTCAAAAAAAAATCGGGAAATTTTGCTGCCCATGCTTGGGTGGAGTGGCAAGGATTTGTCCTCAATGATACTCAGGATGTGCGCGATCGCTTTTCTATGTTTGATGCTGCGATCGAAGTGAATAAGTAGTCGTCCGCCCAAAGGCGGACTATAGAATTCCGGTGATATTATGCAGTCGGGGAAAGGGTCAGCAGAGTCCGAACTCACAGGGTTTGGAACCCCTTTCCCTGACAAGTTTTAAATCGCCTTTAATCAACGGATTTCGGATTAGATAATTTCTTCTATATCGCCTGTTCCAGTTCCGCTTTGAAGAGGGAAGCGCCCTTGTTTTAATCTCGCCCATCCTAAATTTTTGCGTAAATAGTCTTTAATTTCATAATTTTTAATCTCATGTTCTCTCAGTAAAATTTCATCTTTATTGTCTAATTCTTGAATTGGGGGATTTTTTGAGTGATCTTGACGATCGCGTTGATGTAAAATTTTTTGTCCTTGAGTCGCTGCGATCGCTGACTCCACATACTTACCTTCAAGAATGTATAACCGACTTCAATTATTATACGCAGCCACTGACCCTCCATCGGCAGCAATCAGATAATTATTCAGTGCTTTTTCATCCTATTGTATATTTTCATAGACTAAAGCTAACCGATCATAAATATTGGCATCATTAGGTTCAAACTCTAAGGATCGTTTATAATTAGTTTCTGCTTTGTTGAGCACCACAATGGGGCGCAGTCCTTTTTTTTCCAAGGCTTTTTTCAGCATAGACCGGGTTTGCGGCATCGGGCCAATATTGGCATCCACAATCAACAGACAGCCATCGACCATCCCCAGGACTCATTCCACTTCACCGCCAAAGTCCGCGTGACCGGGGGTATCGACAATATTAATTAAGGTATCTTTGTAGCGAACGGCGGTATTTTTGGAAAGAATTGTAATAGATCTCTTGCAAAAAAAAGGATTGATCCCCCCAACCCCCCTTAAGATCCCCCCCCGCCCCCCTTCTTAAGGGGGGGCCAGAGAAATAAATATTTAGTTTCACGGGGGAGTCAGAGGAATAAATGTTTAATTGTAGGGGGGGGGGCCAGAGGAATAAATGTTTCGGTTCACGGGGGGCTTTAAAGAATTTTGCAAGAGGTCTAATGTTTTGTTTTTGTTTTAAGGGGTTGGAGTCCCGGATTACATCAGGGACTCCAACCCCTTTACGAAAAATACCAGATTGTTTGAGCAAGGCATCGATCAGAGTAGTTTTGCCGTGATCGACGTGGGCAATGATAGCGACGTTGCGAAACTACGAACATTTAAGAACGACTGAAGTCGGGACGTTGAACATTTAAGAACGACTTCAGTCGGGACGTTGAACATCTCCCCCATCCTCCCTATCTCTCTTAGGGTATTCCAACAAATAAATTATCCAAATCCGATGGTTAAGCACCTAAACAAGACTTTAATTAGCCCGCGCAGGCACCGCTTTGTCCTGTGAGCCTCCACCCTGAAGGGTGCAGGGTTTTTGGATATTTTATTTTTTGGAGTTCTCTTACCCTAGAGCTTCGTTCCGCATTCAGGGCAGAAGTGATT
>CAYUEH010000408.1:0-5436 GCA_964442465.1 uncultured Laspinema sp.
TTTATCTGTGAGGGTATCTCCCACTTGTTTAAATTTCTCGAACACCGTATCTTGAAACTCCGGAGGGATGCCGATGCCGGTATCAATAACGCTAACGACTACCTGTTCGGCATTTTGGGTGGCGCGGAGGGTGATGGTCCCGGTATCGGTGAATTTTGCAGCATTGGAGATGAGATTAATCAGCACTTGCAATAACCGATCGCGATCGGCGCTGACTTGGGGGAGTTCGGGTTGAATCTCCACCTGCATCTGTAACTGACGGGTATCAAACAGACTAGAAGTCGAGGCGATCGCCCGTTCCATGAGTTCACGCAGGGAAATCGGTTGCATTTGCCACTCCACTTTCCCCGCTTCCATCTTGGCGATATCCAGCACATCATTAATCAGGTTCGTCAACCGTTCCCCTTCAGAAATAATAATCTCAATGTTGTCCATGACTTGCTGCAACGCGCGCTGAGTTTTCTTGTCCGCGTTTTCGAGTGCGCCGACAATCTTATCATGGAGTTTTTTGTTGACAATTTTGGCAAATCCCACCACGGACGTGAGTGGCGTTCGCAGTTCGTGAGACACCGTGGAGATAAAGTCAGTTTTCATGCGATCGACTTCCTTCTCCGTGGTGATATCCCGGATCAAGGTGACGGTTCCGATACAGCTTGTACCCTCTTCCTCTGCAGGGGAGTCAGTGACAATGGAGGTGGCGACTGCTTTACCGACGCGACTGTTGGTTAACGGGATTTCCGCCGATAGCACATCGCTGAGGTGTTCCCGGGATTGTGCCACTAAGGCGGCGAGTTCGGCACTCAGTCCCTGCTGGCAATCCTGACCCTTCAGTTCCGTGGGGGGTAATCCAAACATCTCTAACAAGGCGGGGTTCAAGCGAGAAATGCGATCGCGCATATCCGTCACCAGCAACCCATCGGCGATATTGTTGACGATCGCATTCAAATAGGCTACCGTATCTTGCAATTGGTTCACCGTTCGCGCTAAATCAATGGAAATCGCCGCTTGTCCCGAGAGTAAGCGCAACACTTCCAGGCGATCGCGCGTAAAGGCACTCCGGGTGAGATTATTCTCTAAATAAACAATCCCCACCAGTTTTCCTTGATTGACAAACGGTGCACATAACAGCGACTTCACCTGATGGATACTGACATAGCGATCGTTCGTAAATAATCCCTCCCGGATCGCATCATTTAAAACCACATGGTTTTGAGTTCGCCGGACATAATGAATAATCGACCAAGGCAAATCGGCCTTGGTATCTAAGGCATCAAATCGTAGCTTGATTCCCTGAGTTTTTTTGTCCAGACCTACCTCTGCCGCCAGAATCAGTTTTTCCCCTTCTGCTAACACCAAAAATCCTTTCTGCGCCCCAGCATTTTCGATGAGAATATTCATTAACGTCTCAACCAGCTTTTCAATTTGCAGTTCAGAAGAAATCGCTTGAGACGCTTTAATCACCGTGGCTAAATCCAAGGCAGCAGAACTTCCAAAGGTCGTCGCCGTTGTCATTTGAGCTATTGCTACGCCCCTCCGAGAAAGGGCTGGCTTGCGTAACTTCAACTGAGGATATTTAGCTTCTAATTGGTCTACCTTAACTTTAGCTCCCCATTTGGTATAAATGGCATAGGCTTCATTTAGGTAAGTATCGGCAAATTTATCCTGATGGCGATGACGATAAAAGTTCGATGCCAGTTCATAAGCTAAGGCTTCTTCGGGCAGATAACCATGTTTTTTCGCCCCAGCAATCGCCCGTTCGTAACCATCGATTGCCTCCAAACTTCGACCTAAAACTCGGGCTTTTTCCGCTTCGACCAACTCATACTTATGTTGGTAATTCATCGGGCCAAGTTTCGCCCATTTCCGCATCTTATCTTGATTCCCTTCCACCTGTTGCAAATAGGTTTGCTGGTCTGCCGCAGTCGCGGAAGGATAGACGGATAGCAACACTAAAGAATAGTAAAAGTTGTGAACCGCCATTGTAAATGCCCCGCTAACGGAACCGGAATATTCATCGGCCAAGTTTGCATAAGTTAAGGCAACTTGTCGTTGTTTTAACAAAAAGTTAAGGATGGTTTTGGCGAGATAAACATTAAACAAAGACCATCCATCGTTCGCCTCTTTCAGTTTCGGCAAAATCAGGTCTTCATCAAAAACCTCCCCGACTAACCGATAGGGATCCGGGGCTAACCCTTGTAAATTTGCAACCAGTTGTCGCCAGGTACTGCCGTCATAGAGGGCAATTTCATACTTGAGTTTGTGGAGTAATTCAATATAGGGCGTTTGTTTTCGGGCCACGGTTTCCAGGGATTCTCCACTTAAAAACAAGTAACTGCAATATTTACAAGCGCAGTAACTGGCATATTCTAAATCCCCCACTTCTAAGCCACTCTGTAACCCTTCTTGTAACGCTTCCACCGCCACAGTAAGTGGCTGCTTCCAATGTTGAACGAAGGCAAACACCATGTTATAAACTTGGCATTTGAGGGTTTTCGCTTGAAACCGTTCTAACAATTTCACTGAAATTTGAGCGGCATAATAGCCCCGGTCGATGTTTCCGGACCCACATAAAAGAGTGGCATACCAACTGTAAGTAGACGAAGCAATGGCCGAATGTCCATTTTCTAAACAGCGTTCTAAGGCGGTCAAAACCAGTTGAAAGCATAACTCGACCTGGCTACTATGTAAAGCCGGGGCGACTAAATTCATCAGAATTCGGATCACCGCCAATTCATAAGGGTCAGTCATTTCCGGCAGGTCGGCAATGCCATCGATATCCGGTAATTGTAGGGATTGACTCCGTTCTTTCGAGGCAACCGCTAGGGAAATTCCCATCAAATTTAAGGCCGCTAATCCGGTTTCAATCGCTTGGCTAATCTGATGTTGTGCCGCATCTATTTGCATTTGAATTTCATACACCTTCACCCGATCCAGAACCGCCTTGGCTTTGTCCAGAATCAGGCTGGCTAAGGTTTGCGCCACCTGAAAATTGCCATTTAAATATTCCGCATCCAAGGTGGAGACATAGAGGGAGAGGGTTAACTCATAGTGGTTATCCCAGGAATCCTCCCCTAAGAGTCCAATGCCGACTTTTAAATAGCGCAAAGCTGCTTCGTAAGCGGTGGAGACTTTGGCTTTATTTCCGGCGATCGCATTCAACTGGGCGAGTTCATCTTTTTCTGCTTGAGTTTCAAGAAGGTCACAGCCATAGTTGAGTTGATTCACTAGGGCAAAAATTGTTTCTTCTCGTTCCTCCGGGGGAATATTATTAAGCAGTAATTTACCGATTTTTAGGTGAGTTTCTTTCTTTTGGTCTTCGGCAATCAAGGAATAAGCCGCCTGTTGAACTCGGTCATGCAAGAACTTATAAGAAATGCATTCTTTTTCCAACAATTCATCCAAGCTGAATCGGGTTTTAGAATCCAAGTTGTTCTCTCCCTCATCCCCCAGCAGCAGGGGAATTTTATATCCCGAACTCAGGGGTAAAATTAAGCCGGATTGCAAGGCGGACCAGAGTAAGGCAGCGGTTGCCATCGGGGAATTTTCACTGACGATCGCCAGGACCTCTAAGGTAAAAGTATTGCCCACACAAGCGGCTAATTGTAAGATAGTTTGGGTAGATTCCGGGAGTTTTTGAATATTGCGGGCCATTAATTCGACCACATTGCGATCGGCAATCCCCACGGCTAAAATCCGGTCAACATCCCACTGCCAGACTCCCACACTGAACTCATAACTTAAGAGTTTTTCATCCCAGAGGGTTTTGAGGAGTTGGGTCAGGAAAAAGGGATTCCCCTGGGTTTTATTGTAGAGGAGTTCCGCCAAGGGACGCGATCGCTCGGGTTCATCTAGGGTATCCGCAATCAATTCATTGACATGAATCCTTTCTAAGGGTTGCAACACAATATGATTCACCGTTGCCCCCATTGATTCCAGGGCATCCCGAGTTTGAATCAGAGGATGAACCGCATTCACTTCGTTATCCCGATAAGCCCCAATCAGTAAAAAATATTGTTGGTCTAGGTCATTAATCAGTTGATAAATTAAGTGTAAAGATGCGGTATCAGCCCATTGTAAATCATCCAAAAAAATGACCAGGGGATGGTCTTTTTTGCAAAAGATTTGCAAAAATTGTTGAAACACCCGATTAAAGCGATTCTGGGATTCAATCGGCCCGAGTTCGGCAATAGGGGGTTGGGGTCCAACAATGGCTTCAACCTTGGGAATCACCTCGACGATCGCCTGTCCATTACTCCCCAACGCTTCGGTGAGTTGTTGTTGCCAGAAAGTAATGCGATCGGGACTTTCGGTCAAGAGGCGATCTATCAATTCAGAAAAGGCTTGAATCAGTCCCGCATAAGGAATATTTCGTTTATATTGGTCATATTTCCCAGAAATAAAATACCCTCGCGCCCCGACAATTGGTTTATGAACTTCCGCAACTAAGGCAGATTTACCAATGCCAGAATAGCCAGAAACCAACATCATTTCACTGCTACCTTGAGCAACCCGATGGAAGGTTGCCATTAAGGTTTCCACTTCTTTTTCCCGCCCATACAGCTTTTGGGGAATCAGCAATTGACTGGCGCGATCGCGTTCTCCAACGGCAAACCCTTCAATCGGGCCATTCGCTTCTAATTGGGTTAAACAGTTTTCCAAATCAAACAACAAACCCTGAGTTGTTTGATAGCGGTCTTCCGCCGTTTTTGCCATCAATTTCATGATAATATCTGACACCGCTTGCGGAATTTTCGGGTTAATTTGATGGGGAGAAACCGCGATTTTTGCAATATGACAATAGATTAACTCTAAGGCATCCACCGCCTCAAAGGGTAACCGTCCCGTCAGCATCTCATAGAAGGTCACCCCCAGGGAATAAAAATCCGTGCGATAATCCACCGCCCGATTCATCCGTCCGGTTTGTTCCGGAGACATATAGGATAACGTCCCTTCCAAAACCGTCTCTTGACTCCAAGAGGTTTCCGAAGAAAGTCGCATCGCGATGCTAAAATCGGTAATTTTAATTTCCCCAGTTCGGGGATTAATAATCAAATTTTGGGGCTTAATATCTTTATGAACAATCTGATGGTGATGGAGTTGTCCCAGACTGGTCGTTAGCTGAATCCCTAGGTGCAAAAACTCAGATAGGGTGAGGGGCTTCTCGTCCATGCTCTTTTTCAAAGACTGGCCGCCAAAATCCTCCAAAACCAAGGCTAAACTATTTTGATAATCGGTCAAGGCTAAGGGCTTGACAATCCCCGGGATATCCAAGTTTTTACAAATTTCATACTCATTTCTAAATTTAATCAAGTCTTCAATCGTCGGCGAGGGAGAGGCCAAGACTTTGAAAATGGCTGTAGTCCCATCCGTGGCCTTATAGCCGCGATAAATGATAGTATTGAGGCCGGTTTCCATCGGTTCAGCCAGTTCATAACC
>CAYUEH010000409.1:0-5434 GCA_964442465.1 uncultured Laspinema sp.
GTGCGATCGCCTCAATCTGGATTCGAGAAAGCACAGGGACGCCCTAATACTGGGCACAGGTTTAGATCAACAGGATGACGATCGCCCCACCTAGAACCCCGGTCCTCCCTTGGTTTGCTCTGGGGCGATCGCTGAATTTGCGGCGGTTCTGGGTTGCCCTGAGTCATCCCAGTTTTACCCTTCAATGTTCCTTACAGAACACCGGAATTGCTTAAACCTAAGATCAATCCAGCACCGAGAAGGTGACCGAAACTCAGAGTAGCCAGCAGTTCAGGGAACCCAAATTTCTTAAGGACTGGAGGCATTCCCACGGGCAAACCAGGTCCTTTGCCTGGATTCTGGATGGCTCGGTAGCCAATGATGATGGCAAATAGATTAGCCAGGATCATCACCAGTCCAACGCTTGGAGACCAGTTGGCGGTCGGGGGTACGTTCGAGGCCACTGCGATAATGGTTGTGTAAAGCAAGTTTGTATCTCCTTTGTGGATAAATCTGTTCAATGACTGGAATTATAAGAATTTATCGGCAAAAAAGAAAATTTTGTATTAATCCTTTACAAAGGCTTAGACTTTTGAAACAAATTGTCATAATTTGCAGGAGAATGACCTGGGATGCGCGTTAAAATTTGCGGAATTACGACACCGGATCAGGGGGTGGCGATCGCCGATTTGGGGGCGACAGCCCTAGGTTTCGTATGTGTGCCGACTTCCCCTCGCTATGTGACGGATTTACAGATTCAGCAGGTGGTTCAGGCGATTGAAGGGATGCCCGTGGATCGCATTGGCGTGTTTGCTAATACCACAATTGAGATGATTTGTCAAACCCTGGAAGTGGGAGGATTAACCGGGGTGCAACTGCATGGCGGGGAATCCCGGGAATTTTGCGATCGCCTGCGGCAAGGGTTACCCAAAGATGTGGAAATCCTCAAAGCTATCCGCGTCAAAGCGGCAACGGACTTGGAGCAAGCCAGGGATTATCTCCCGGTTGTGGATACATTGCTGCTGGATGCTTACCATCCCGGACTATTGGGGGGAACAGGGCAAACCCTGGACTGGAATCTGTTGCAACAGTTTAACCCCGGTTGCCCTTGGCTGTTGGCTGGAGGACTCACCCCGGAGAATATCCAAGCGGCGATCGCCCAAGTCAAACCCCCGGGTATCGACCTCTCCAGTGGAGTAGAGCGATCGCCGGGGGACAAGGATCTGGCCAAAGTTGCCGACTTGTTCTTCAAGCTCCAATTGTCCGGCAGTTAACTGCTCCGAATCCGCTTGACAACTCAGCCGTTCCCCTGTACAATCCTTTCTTTAAAAGATTTAAAAGAAAGAGGGTTGATGACGAATCAGGTTGAGAAACTCTTCCCGAGTCTTTTGCTCTTCCTGGAACTGACCGACCATTGCACTGGTGACCGTCCAGGAACCGGGTTTTTGGACACCTCGCATCACCATACACATATGAGTCGCTTCCATGACGACTGCCACCCCTTTCGGTTCTAAAATGCTTTGAATGGCTTCGGCGACTTGGCGGGTGAGGCGCTCTTGCACCTGGAGTCGCCGGCTGTACATCTCGACAATCCGGGCTAATTTGCTCAATCCCACAACTTTTTCATTGGGGATATAGGCAACATGGGCGCGGCCCATAAACGGGAGCATATGGTGCTCGCAGAGGCTGAAGAAATTGATATCTCGCACCAGTACCATCTCGTTATGCCCTTCATCAAAGATGGCTCCATTCAACAACTCTTCTAACGATTGATTGTAACCGCTCGTCAGAAAACGCATGGCATCCGCCGCACGTTTGGGGGTCTTGAGCAACCCTTCCCGTTCTGGATCTTCCCCAACCCCGAGGAGGACTTCGCGGAACGCATCCTTCATCCGATCGGCGCTTTCGGCGAGGGGTTGATGAATATTGGGTTGCGCACCATTTAAGGTATTGCGATCGGGCCGCGTCTCGATGTGGGGAGCTTTGTCTGAGGTTTGGGCGGATTTAGTACCATTTCCAGTCAGGGGTGATTGGGATCCGTGGGAAGCAGCAATAGTCATAAAAGATGTATGAGAGTGAGAGAGGTTTACAGATACTTCAACTGCAACATTTAACCTTCTCAAATCTGCTCAGCAGTGAACATTTCCAAGAATAGTATGACATCACCAACAAGGGTGAAGGCAGATGAGCTGCAAAGTCTTGCTTAAACACAAGACGCTTTGTTTACGTTGGTTCGGAGACTTGAGTTGTCTACTTTCCTCGCACTTTGATACCAAATCCGCTACTCGTAGGTCGGTTTTAAAGAACAGCTTATGAGGGTGGAGGCTCACAGGACACTAGACGCTCTAGAGGCTTCCAGTCGGGTAGCCTGCCCCAGGAGATGGCTTATTCATAAATCCGCCTTTTTACAACCGGATTTGGTATGACTTCACTCAGTCAATTATTTAACGTCGCTTAACTGACGACCAGCTATAAATTTCATAGCTTTTAGTTTTTCGTCGGGCGAGGGTTTTCGCTGGTTAAATAAGTGAATAACCCTTGAAATTGTAACAGAATTTTACGTTTTTGACTAGCATTTAAGTGAACTTTAGTCAAGTTGGATGAGCTGGAGATTGCGGAGCAACCCCGTCTCAAATAAGAGTAGGCTCAGAAGACTAGCTAAACGTAAAGTTTTGTTACTGATTTAAAGTATATCATCATAAGGGAGGGTTTGTTGATATCGCCCCAATTCTTTTACCCTGGAAATTCAGGATTAGCAAGCCGGAATGTAGGGGGGATCGCGCCCGGTCTGGGCGCGGGTCAGATTGTCCCTGAAAAATGAACCCGGGACAAGGATTGACCCAGTTTCCCGGTCCAGGTCATCAGTTCTCTTGGGGAATTTTTGCCGGCGATCGCCCCAGACTCATATAGAGTGAACTGATTGATCCGGCTTAGAAAAACAAATGGTAAACCGGAGCCATCTCAACCCCACCCATCGAGCTTTCCTTAGGCCGGTACTTCTGCAAACACCCCAATCCGGCGAAACTTCTGATAGCGCAGTTCCCGGCGTTGCTGACTGCTTAAAGCAGACAATTCGTCTAAATTCTTTAATAACGCTTCCTTCAGACTAGAAGCGGCCTGTAGGGGATTGGAATGAGCGCCCCCCAAAGGTTCGGGCAGGATTTCGTCGAGAATTCCCAGGTTTTTTAAATCCCAGGAGGTGATTTTCAGGGCTTCCGCAGCGCGAGGGGCCTTGGATGCATCTTTCCAGAGAATCGCGGCACAAGCTTCGGGAGTCGCGACGGTGTAAACTGCGTGTTCAAACATCAAGAGGCGATCGCCGACCCCAATCCCCAATGCTCCACCGGAACCCCCTTCGCCAATCACGGTCGAAATAATCGGCACATCCAGACGGAACATTTCCCGCAGATTGTAGGCGATCGCCTCTCCCTGACCTTGATGTTCTGCCTCTACCCCCGCCCAAGCGCCGGGGGTATCAATAAACGTAAAAATCGGCATTCCAAAGCGGTTCGCATGATCCATCAACCGCATCGCCTTGCGATAACCCCCAGGGGAAGCCATCCCAAAATTGCGCGTCACGTTATCTTTGGTATCCCGACCTTTCTGATGACCGAGAATGACCGCAGGAATGCCCCCAATCCGGGCCATCCCACCGACTAAGGCGGGGTCATCATACCCCCCGCGATCGCCGTGGAGTTCCATCCATTCATCGGTAATCGCTTGAATGTAATCTAAGGTACTGGGCCTCCGGGGATGACGGGCTAACTGCAAGCGCTGATACGGCGTTAACGTGGAAAAAATTTCCTGGCGCAGTTGGTTAGCGCGCGCTTCCAACTGGCGAATTTCCTCCGAGACATCCACTCCATTTTCTTCGGCGAGTTCTCGGATTTGTTGAATCCGCCCTTCCAGTTCGGCTAGGGGCTTTTCAAAATCTAAAAGGAAAGTTCTGCGTTCGGGAGTTGCCATAACAGGTGAAGAGTTAGAGAGAGGGGGGAGGTCCAGGAGATAGGGGAGTTGGGGGAGATAGGGGAGTTGGGGGAGAGATGGGAGATAGGGGAGAGACGGGAGTTGGGGGAGGTGGAAACGACTGAAGTCGTTACTACAAACAGCCTTTCCATCCTCCCGTCTTTCCAACCTAGAGACTAACGAGGCTCAAGCAGCAGGGGTTGAAAGCCATGCTTAATCGACCATTCGCCGATCATTGCCATCTTCTGCACCGAAATTTGATTACGTCCCCAGGAGAAATTCGTATAGATTTTTTCAAATTCCAGGAGCATAGACTCGGCAAAGCAAGCAAAAAGCTGACGTGCTGGGACATCCATACTGACGATTTGCATAATTCGCCAATCGATGTCCAGGGTATGTTCGACAATCCCACCTTTGAGAACAGAAACCTCCGGGTGTTGGAACTGAGTCTCCAGGTTTTTGGGATACCCGCCATCAATGAGCAGGCAAGGATGCTTTAAGGAATTGGCATCAATTTGCACCCCTTTGGGCATACTGGCCACCCAGACGACAATATCGGCTTGGGGGAGAGCTTCTTCCAAAGCCATGATTTTGCCGCGTCCTAAATCTTCTTGCAAGAGCCGCAAGCGTTCGCGATCGCGGGCGATCAGCAGGAGTTCTGCAACATCCGTTCGACTGTTCAACCAGCGACAGACGGCACTCCCGATATCCCCGGTGGCTCCACAAACGGCGACGGTTGCCTTCGACAAGTTGATGCCAAGCTGTTTGGATGCCTGTTCTACCTGCTGACAGATAATATAGGCGGTGTGGGTGTTTCCGGTGGTAAAGCGTTCAAACTCTAGCTTGATATTGCGAACTTGCTCGAATTGCTGCAAGTTAAAGTTTTCAAAGATAATTGAGGAAAAACCCCCGAGTGCCGTGATGTTAATGCCATGTTTTTGGGCGTGAGCCATCGCGTTAAGGATTTTCCGCGTTGCCGCCTTGATCCGCCGGGAGGCGAGCATTTCTGGCAGAAAGCACGATTCCACATACCGTCCTTCAATAGTCTGGCCTGTGGCACTGGTAACGTAGATGTTATCGACTATCTGCGGTGGGGCGGAACACCAAAAATCCAACCCTTGATCGGCATATTCCGGGTAACCCAGATCTCTAGCAACAGACTGGGCGTGAGCCAAACTGGTAAGGTGACCGATGAGACCAAACATTAAGCGTTTTAGGGTAGCCTTTGAATCAGGCGCAGTAGGGTTAAAGGAAAAGATTCGTTAAGAATATCTTTAAATAGTACACCAAGACTGCACGGGAGTCCCCGACCGAAGTTGATTCCCTGGGGTTCAGTCCCCGAAACGACGTAGTTGTACTAAGGGAACTCCAAAAAATCAAATCTTCTATCACCGATCCCCCTTTCCCCCCAAAAGAGAACGCCAATCGGCTTTTGGGATTTGCATAAAAAAAATGGGGCATTAGAAGTTGGGTAGAATTATTCAAGCCC
>CAYUEH010000410.1:0-5431 GCA_964442465.1 uncultured Laspinema sp.
CTTAATGGAATGAGAAAGCACTGCAAGACCCTGAGTTTTAGGTTTCTTTAGTGGTGTTGGCAATGATATGTAAATCAATCTCGGGGAGAGAGCGCATCAACTGTTGGACAATAGAACCCCGCAACAATAAATCCCATCGCGATCGCCGGGTTTCTCCTAACACGATTTGAGTGATTCGATATTGAGCCGCAATCTTAGAAATGGCTTGTTTAATATCCCGACTCTCGACCCGGACAAATTCACCGCCAAATTCCTCACAGAGCTTTTCACAGGTTTCAATATGCAGACTTTCCTCTTTCGTTAAAAACCGCTCCGGGGATGAGACAAACATCACATAAAATGGCGCATTCATATAATTGGCCAGTCTCGCCCCCCGACGAATTAATAATAAGGATTTAGGATAAGTGGAAACGCAGACTAATACCCGCTCTTGGATACTACAAGTTAATCCCGGACGAGTTCCAGATAAGACATTTTCTTCGATATTATCCGCAACTTCTCTTAAGGCTAATTCTCGCAAAGCCACTAAATTACGGCGTTGGAAAAAATTAGCGAGGGATTGTTGAATTTTAGCGGGAGCATAGATTTTCCCCTCGCGCAATCGTTCTTCTAGGGTTTCTGGGGTGATATCCACCACCAGGACTTCTGATGCTTCTTCTAACAGGCGATCGGGAATCCGTTCTCGCACCACAACTCCCGTGATTCTCGCCACTAAATCATTGAGACTTTCAAGATGCTGAATATTAACCGTAGAATAAACATCAATTCCTGCCTCTAAAATAAATTCCACATCTTGATAGCGTTTTTCTCGCAGGGAACCGGGGATGTTAGTATGAGCCAATTCATCAACTAAGACTAATTGAGGCGCACGGGCTAAAATCCCATCCACATCCATTTCCGTCAAAACAATGCCACCACGTTGAACTTCTTGGCGCGGGATAATTTCCAATCCTTCTGCTTTTTCGGCAGTGTCTCGACGTCCATGAGTTTCTAATAGTCCAACCACCACATCAATCCCTTCCTGTTTGAGCGCGAGTGCTTCTTCCAGCATTCGGAAGGTTTTGCCGACCCCGGGTGCCATGCCAATATAAATTTTATGTTTACCCCGACGACGAGAGGGCTGATACAGGGAATCGGATTCAGGTAATTGTTCTTGAAATTCCGTATGTTGATGAGAATAAAACAAGCAGATTGCTCCTCCTTTTTTTGAAGCCGTTAATCGAGGATTTAGAAATAGTGAACCCCATGTGGATTTGAATTTGCTATTTTTTATTCCCAGAAATAGAAGCAGGCGATCGCCTTAATTGGAAACAGCCAAATAGCGACCCTTGCAGGAATTAAACCCTGTCTCAAAGGAGTGGGAGCATCTTGCTCCCTACTCCTTCCAAGAAAGAATATCCTCCTAGTTGTTAAGTTGAAAATCAGAAGAACTTAGACATACTAGAGTTGGTCTAACTCTAAATTGAGTTTCAAAACGTTAACGCCAGGTTCCCCAAAAATGCCTAAAAAGCGCCCTTCGATATGATTAGAAATCAAGTCTTCAATTTGACTGGGGGAGAGTCCTCTAGCTGTGGCGACCCGTTGTACCTGAACCAAAGCAGCTTCTGGGGTAATATGCGGATCTAAACCCGATCCAGAACTGTACAGTAAATCCCCAGTGGGATTAACTCCAGCCCCCGTTAAATCAGCAATTTCTTCCGTAATTCGGGTCATCAATTCGGGATTACTCGGTGCTAGATTGCTGGCACCAGAGACGCCCGTGGGTTGTGCATCTTCACCTTGACTATAGTTAATCACACTCGGACGACTCCAAAAATAGCCAGGTTCCGTAAACTCTTGACCGATTAATGCAGAACCCACGACTTCACCCCCCTGGTTTTGAATTAAACTGCCATTGGCGATATTGGGAACGAATACTTGGCCTATAAACAAAATAAAAAAGGGATAAATTACAGCGGTAATTACCCATAAAATTAGGGTGGCACGCAGACCAATTAGGATATCTTTAATCAGCGTCATGGTCATGGTTATTTCTCCTGTGTTAATTCAGTTCAATGATGATGGTTTGAATCGGGAAGGGTTTTCTTTTTTCCCAGAAATGATGTCTCTGATGCTGGCATTCCCTGGCAAAGCCAGGGAGGGTATGGGGCTGTTTTGTCAATGGAAACCACCCTGGCTAAAACCGTTCGGGTTGAATGATGACGGTAAATAAGTAAATGGACAAACCCAGGGTTAAGAGTCCCAATAGGCCAAGAGTCCAAGCCGATTGGCGCGTTAAGGAATCCCCATTTGAAGCATAGAGGGCTGGAGCAATTAATAGGTTAAAAACCATGACAAAAAGTAACCGCATGGCGATGGGGTGTCGTTGCCATAATTTGATAAAATTCTCAAATTCTTCTACTAATTGGGGAAGAGTCGGGGTTTTTTCTAAAACCGGAATTTGGGGTAAGTCTCTATTTTTGTTCATGCTGTTTTCTCCGATTTCAAACAGATTTTAAGTTCGTGAAACTTCAAACCAGTCTAGGCCAAGCCAATTAACACAATGGCCCAGTCAATGAGTTTAATTCCGATAAAGGGAGTGACGACGCCTCCTAATCCGTAGATTAAGATATTTTGCTGCAATAACTGATTGGAACTCAGGGGGCGAAATTTCACCCCTTTGAGGGCTAAAGGAATTAACGCCGGAATGATTAAAGCGTTATAAATTAGCGCCGATAAAACTGCAGATTGACTACTGGCTAAACCCATGATATTGAGGGTGCTAATCCCGACAGTGGCAAACATCGCGGGGACGATCGCAAAATATTTGGCGATATCATTTGCTAGAGAAAACGTCGTTAAAGCACCGCGAGTAATTAACAATTGTTTGCCAATGGTGACCAAATCGATTAACTTAGTGGGGTCCGAATCTAAATCCACCATATTGGCCGCTTCTTTCGCCGCTTGGGTCCCGGAATTCATCGCTAACCCGACATTAGCTTGGGCTAAGGCAGGGGCATCATTAGTACCATCCCCCGTCATTGCTACTAATTTACCCTTGGATTGTTCAGTGCGAATGACTTCAATTTTATCTTCAGGAGTTGCTTCGGCAATAAAATCATCGACTCCCGCTTCTTGGGCAATCACAGAGGCAGTAATCCGGTTATCTCCAGTTAACATTACCGTCCGAACTCCCATGCGACGGAGTTGATCAAAGCGATCGCGAATTCCGGGTTTGATAATATCTTTAAGATAAATCACCCCATAGAGTTGATCATTCTGACAAACCGCCAGGGGAGTACCCCCGAGACGGGAAACCCGTTCATAAGCGGTATCCAGATCCGGTGAAATCGTTCCTCCGCGCGATCGCACAAACCCTTTAATCGCCTCTACTGCCCCTTTTCTCACCTGCAATCCTTGGGGTAAATTTGTCCCGCTAATTCGAGTTCGGGCGGAAAAGTCCACCCCCTCCGCCTGACTGGGATTAAAGGCGATCGTTGCACCTAGTTTTTCCGCTAATCTAACAATCGATTTCCCCTCGGGAGTTTCATCAAATAAACTCGCAGCTAGGGCCATTGTTGCCACCTCTGCCTGAGAATGACCATTCACCGGAATAAACTCTTCCGCTAACCGATTTCCTAAAGTAATCGTGCCCGTTTTATCCAAAACTAGCGTATTCACATCGCCACACGCTTCCACCGCCCGTCCCGAGGTGGCAATCACATTAAACTGGGCAACCCGATCCATCCCCGCAATCCCGATCGCACTTAATAATCCGCCAATAGTCGTCGGAATTAAGGCAACTAATAGGGAAATTAACGTCACCACCCCCACCGGCGCATTCACATAATTGGCAATCGGGGGAATCGTTGCCACAACGATTAAAAAGACTTGAGTTAAAACAGCTAATAACACCGTTAAAGCAATTTCATTCGGTGTTTTACTGCGTTTTGCCCCTTCAACTAAAGAAATCATCCGGTCTAAAAATCCCTGACCCGGATCAGAAGTCACCTGGATAATCAATTCATCAGAAATAATCCGCGTTCCACCTGTTACTGAACTCGCCACATCGGAACCCGGTTCTTTCAGGACCGGCGCTGATTCTCCAGTAATTGCTGATTCATCCACCGATGCCACGCCACGAATCACTTCTCCATCCACAGGAATGATATCTCCGGCAATCACTTGGATGCGATCGCCCCGGCGTAAGGTTGTGGAAGATACTTCTTGAATCGATTCATCTGCTAACCATTTTCGGGCAGTCGTTTCTGTCTTGGTGGAACGCAAAGCATCTGCTTGAGCTTTTCCCCGTCCTTCCGCAACCGCTTCCGCAAAATTAGCAAACAAAACTGTGAAAAATAAAATCACCGTTACCTGGGTATTAAACCACCGCTGATTCTCCCCGGGAACGGGTCCAAATAAATCGGGAAACAGCACTAACAAAGCCGTAATAATTGTTCCCACCCACACCACAAACATGACGGGATTTTTAATCATGACTTGCGGGTGAAGTTTCAGAAAGGCTTCCCGAATCGCCCGTTGATACAAGTCTTTCGTATTGACATTACTTGACTTTTTTTTGCGGCGGCGCATCGGGTCCTGGGGTTGACCCTGGGTAGATCCAGATTTGTTGTTCGTCATCGTCTTCATGATTGTCCTCAGAATTGAATCAGAATAAAGTTCGCTTGAAATGACTTGAAATTAACGGAAATGAATTGGCTAATATCGCGCCAAATTAAAGGCTTCAGCCAGAGGTCCGAGGGCAATTACGGGAAAGAAAGTTAACAGCCCTAAAATTAACATTACTCCGGCAGTAACACTGGTAAATAATGGGGTATCTGTTCGCAAAGTCCCGGGAGTTTCGGGAACGGGTTGTTTATTAGCCATGCTATCTGCTAAGAGCAATAAAGCAATAATGGGAATATAGCGTCCGGCTAATAAACTCATGCTGGTACTCAAGTTCCACCAGAGGGTATCATCTCCCAAACCTTCAAATCCAGACCCATTATTCGCCGCAGCAGAAGCATATTCATAGACGACTTGGGAAATTCCATGAAAGCCTGGATTGGTGATATTTCCCAGGAGTTCTGGATAGGCGATCGCAATTGCGGAGGGAATCAAAATCGCAATGGGATGTACCAGCAAAATCACACTAGCTAATACAATTTCTCGCTTTTCAATTTTTCGTCCCAAAAAGTCCGGAGTTCTCCCTACCATCAATCCTGTCAGAAATACCGTCAAAATCAAAAACACAAACAAATAGGCTGTTCCCGTTCCTTGTCCTCCCCAAATAATTTGTAAAAACAGATTAAACAAGGTGGAAAACCCACCCGTAGGCATCAGGGAATCATGCATCCCATTCACTGCCCCACACATGGTTCCCGTCGTAGTAACGGCCCATAAAGCCGTTTGCGCCCATCCAAATCTGACTTCTTTTCCTTCTAAATTTGGG
>CAYUEH010000411.1:0-5429 GCA_964442465.1 uncultured Laspinema sp.
CCTCAACCATTGAGCCACTTTTACAGTTACCTGTGGAAGAGTTCACTCGGTTCGTCCTCACCCTTTCTCGGGATGAATTAGTGCAACGGTTTGGAACACCAGGTTAATCAGTTTAGCCGGTCTATATTCGGTCAATCCCTCGAAACAATTCAGCTATTGTCGCGAGGGATTGGCTGTAGCTAAATATGAAAAACTGGAGGAGCTATAACCTCAACAAAATTTACCTGGATTCTAAATAAAGCGAATCATATTTGCTCAAAATCATTTAATTTAGACCTATGACTCACGCCAAAGCTGAACCCAAACTTTATACCTTTGATGAATTTATAAACTGGTATCCCGAACAATCGGAAGTTCGGTATGAACTCCATGATGGAGTGATTGTGGAAATGCCCAAACCCAAGGGAAAGCATTCCAATCTAGCTGGTTCTCTGATTGAGCAACTATTGATGAAGATTCGAGAGATGGGTAAAGGTGGGATTTGGACGATTCCCCGGGAGTCGATTGTTAAACCTATAGGACAAAAATCCGGTTATGAGCCAGATATCATTGTGTTGAATAAAGAAGTGTTAAGGATAGAACCCCGATGGGAAAGCGAGTCAATTATTCAAAATGCTGATTCGGTTAAATTAATTGTTGAAGTGGTTTCAACAAATTGGCGGGATGATTATTATAATAAGTTACGAGATTATGAAGAGATGGGTATCCCGGAATATTGGATTATTGATTATGATGCTTTGGGGGCAAGAAAGTTTATTGGTAACCCCAAGCAGCCTACTGTTTTTGTTTGTGATTGGGTGGAGGGAGAATATCAGATGAATCCCTTTACAGGTAATTATTCGATTGTTTCTCCGACTTTTGGTAACTTTACTTTGTCTGCACAGGATATTTTTGCAATGGCTTTTTAGGGAATTTTAATAGGAGAGGTCATCTATTTATGACCCTGATGCCACTTGCCAGGGGAGCATCTCAATTTGTTCAAGAGACCTAACCCCCCAGCCCCCTTCCCTCTTAGGGAAGGGGGAGCCGGAAAGGGGAGTCTCAAAGCCCCTCCCCTCTTAGGGGAGGGGTTTGGGGAGAGGTCAGACTGGTTTTTAGGCAAAATTGAGATGCTCCCCTTGCCAGAGTTTAATACTGCCATCGGTGCTACCACTAATAATTTCCCTCCCATTGGGTGTGAATACCACGGAGGTTACTGATGCCGAATGCGCTTGGATTCCATTTAATTCCTCTCCGGTATAGGGGTTCCAAAAGCCGATCGCACCATTACGAGTTCCCCCCACGACTAAGGGTAACTGTGGACTAAATGCCACCGTCTCAATCCAATCTGTATGGGTTAAACTTCCTAACAGTTCCCCACTATTTATTTGCCACAATTTTAGGGTATGATCTCGACTGCCGGAGGCGAGAATTTGGCTGTCGGGACTGAAGGCAACCGATCGCACCATATCTTGATGTCCCGTGAAGGTTGCTACCGCTTTCCCCGTGGGTAATTCCCAGAGTTTTACCGTGCGATCGCCACTGCCACTGGCTAATAATTTGCCATCAGGAGAAATCGCCACGGATTCTACCGTTCCTTGATGGTCCGTTAACGTCGCCATTTGTTTCCCCGTACTGATATTCCAGAGTTTAATTGTCGTATCGGTACTGCCACTGGCTAAAATTGTACCGGAAGGATTGAGAGCAATCGTGTTAATCCATCCGTTATGAGGTGCAAACCAGTCTCCCAGCGATCGCAGGAGTTTTCCTGTGCCTAAATCCCATACTTTCAGACTGCGATCGCAACTGCCACTGATTAATACTCTCCCATCGGGACTAAACATAACCGCCTGTACCCATCCCGAATGTCCCGATAGCCAATTCCCCAATTGTTCTCCAGACTGTCCCCTTCCAGGATACCATAATTGGATGCGATTCTCTTCACTACCACTGGCAATCATTTGACTATCGGGACTGACTGCCACGCAGCGAATGCGACTCCCCGAGGCAAAGGTTTCAACACACTTCCATTCCCTCGGTTGCAAACTTTCCAAGTCTTGTAAAACTGCTTGTGCAGATTGATAGCGTTGACTGACTTTATCTTGCAGCAATTTATCTATAATATTCCCTAATGCCGCACTCACCGGACGGCTGAGATATTGTCGCCATTCCCAGCTATTTCCATGTCGGAGATTGAACGGACTGGTTTGGGTTAACAGTTCAATACAAGTTACCCCTAAACTATATAAATCACTCGCAAAGGTAGGATTTCCCGTTAACTGTTCCGATGCCGTATATTCAGGACTGCCGATGATAGTAGCATTGCCGATTTGGGGTTGATTGGAGACGCTTTTAACTGCACTAAATCCCACTAGCAGCAAAGAATCAGAACGGTTCTCCGAGGCAAAATTCCCTCCAGTAACGGGGGGACGGCGAATAATATTAGCCGGTTTGATATCCCGATGAATCACTTGATTGCTGTGAACGAAATGCAGCAGGGGTAAGATTTGTTTGAGGAAGGTGAAAATTTGGTCTTCCGAAAAAGCACCAGACTGTTTGAGTTCTTCCGCGAGGGGTTTTCCCTCCATGAACTCTTGAATTAAATATTGATATTTATCTTGGTCAAAATAGGCCAAAAGTCTAGGAATTTGGGGATGTTGTCCCAGGCGGTCTAATTGTACTGCTTCTCGTTGAAACAGTTCCGCTGCTTTTTGGGCTTCGCTGACAGTTCGCGGCGGAAAAAATTGCTTAATGACACAGAAGGGTTTGGAGGGAATATCTTCATCCACGGCTAAAAAAGTGCGGCTATAGGTGCTGCTACCGATGGGTTTTAAGGCTCGGTAATGGTCTCGCAGCAGGAGTTTTGACCCGCAGGTTTGACAGAATTTATTGCCCTCGGGGTTTTTCGGTTGTTTACAAACTGGATTTAAACAATGGTTCATAAGATTAATTTTAAGGGGTTAAATTCTGCCAAATTTTGAGGGTTTTGTCTTGACTCCCACTAATAATCATCTGACCGTCAAAACTTAAGGCCAAACAAGTGATACTATCATGATGGCCGGTGAGGGTGTGGAGGAGGTTGCCAGTTTCTTGATGCCAGATTTTCAGGGTTTTGTCGTCACTGCCACTGACTAAAATATGACCTTCGTCGGGATTGAAAGTAGGGGGTAAGGGGAGGTAACCGATCGCCTGAAATCCGCTTAAATGTTCCTTGGGAGTGGCTAATCTTGTGCCCGTATCCAGTTGCCAGGTTTGGATGGTTTTATCCCGACTGCCGGAGGCGAGGGTTTGACTATCCGAGGCGATCGCCACTGCCTCAATCCGTTCCTGATGTCCCGTCAGGGTTGCTTTCACTGTCCCATTCCGCAGATTCCAGAGTTTAATCATGCGATCGTCACTGCCAGAGGCGATGGTTTTGCCATCGGGGGAACAGGTGACACAGGAAACAGAGTGAGTATGTCCCTCCCAGGTTTGTTGCAATTGTGCCGTCCGCAGATTCCACAGTTTCAGCGTCTTGTCGGCGCTACCACTGACTAAGGTTTTGCCATCGGGGGCGATTGTGAGGGCGGTAATCGCCCCGGTATGTCCAGTAAGCGTGCGAAGTAAAAACCCTGTAGGTAATTGCCAGAATTTAATCGTTTTATCTGTACTTCCAGAAACTAGCAGTTTGCCATCGGGGGAAATGACAACTGCGGTAACTGCGCCGGAATGTTGGGTGAGGGTATGGAGGATTTTCCCTGTAGGACGGTCCCAAATGATGATAGTTTTATCCTCACTTCCGGAAGCAATAATTTTACCATCCTTGGAGAGGGCGACCGTTTTGATTGACCCAGTATGTCCCGTGAGAGTCGAGTCACAGTCCCAGGTTTGGCGTTGGAACAGTTCCAGCAGGGGATTCGTAGGAACCGTGGGTGGGGTGGGAACTGCGGGAATAAAGGGGGTGACTGCCCCAGGGAAACTCCGACTGCCTGCGGTATTCAAGTCTTGGAGAACCGCTGCGGCAGAGGGATAGCGGGCTTTTATGGAATCTTGAATCATCTTATTCAGAATCGCGGCAAGGCGATCGCTGACGGTGCGTCCAACTTGCTGTAAGTGCGCCTGCCACAACCACCGCGACTCCACCGGATCATAGAGGCGATCGAGGGAAATCCCCGTTAACAACTGAATACAAGTCACCCCCAAACTATACAAATCACTCGCCGGAAATGCCCGCCCCCCGCGCAGTTGTTCCATTGGTGCATATCCTTCCGTCCCCGCCCTCGTACCCGTTTTTCCTCCACCGGAACTCAGTTGTTTGGCAATGCCAAAATCAATTAACACCAACTGACCCCCAGAGGATTGTCTCCCATCCTCTCGACGGATAATATTCGCCGGTTTGATATCCCGGTGAATCACCTGCCGTTCATGGACGAACTGTAATACCGGCAGCAAATCTAACAACAACTGGCGAATTTGTTCCTCTTTAAACGCCCCGAATCGTTGCAATTCTTGCCACAACGTTTGTCCTTCAATAAACTGCTGCACCAAATACAGGCGTTTATCTTGTTCAAAATAGCCTAACAGGGCGGGAATTTGGGAATGTTGTTCCCCCAGGAGTAACAACTGCCGCGCCTCCTGTTCAAATAACTCCGTCACCTTTGCCATTGCTTGGGAATCGGACTGGATTTCTGGGGCCGGTAATAATTGCTTAATCGCACAGGGGGCATTGAGGCGGTCCTGATCCAGGGCCAAAAACGTGCGTCCCATCCCGCCTTCCCCGAGGGGGCGAATGGTGCGATAGCGATTTTTAAGCCCTAAGGGAGAACGACAACTCAGACAAAACTTGGCGTTATCTGGATTGTAAGGCTTCTTGCAGTGGGGATTGAGGCAATAGCTCATAGAACAGAAGCGCAAGGCAAGGGGACTTAGGATCTATTGTACCGACAGGTTCCCCTTGGCTTACGTTAGGCTGAAAAAAAATTTAATTTAAGACTCCAGGAGAATATGCGTCAATTACAAATCAGAGTCCCGCAGGGTTGCGGAAAACAGGTGGTGCAGATTGCCCAGGATTATGATCCCTCTAACTTAATCCAGTTCGAGGCAAAGGACCGAGAAGGTCCTGTGGATGTGGTGTTTCTGCACGTTTCCAACCGGGAAGTGGAAGGGTTGCTGCATGAGTTGGAATCCATCGAAAACCTGGCAGTTACATTAATTCCTCGGGGAATGATGCCGTTGCATCCGCCGAGTTCGGAGGCCCCGGATCAGGTGACGGAGGTCCAGGAACGCAGTCCCATCGAGATTTTTCTGGGGGGATTGCAGAGTGTGGGGTCTTGGCGAGGATTTTTGGGATATGCGGCCCTGGCAGGGGTGGTAGTGTGGATTGGATTATTTACCAATAGCAGCTTTTTACTGATTGCTGCCATGCTAATTGCACCGTTAGCGGGTCCGGCGATGAATGTGGCGATCGCCAC